>JBDRDU010000035.1:0-10689 GCA_043820455.1 bacterium
TCATGATGTGTGTCTCCAGAACCTGCCTGTGGTTTTTGCGATAGACAGAGCGGGTATCGTGGGCGAGGATGGAGCGACCCATAACGGGATATTTGATATGGCGTTCCTGCGCCATATGCCGAATATCGTATTAATGGCGCCGAAAGACGAGGAAGAGCTCCAGAACATGCTTTATACGGCGCTGTCTCACAACGGGCCGATCGCCATTAGATATCATAAGGGACATGGTAAGGGTATGGGTTTAGATGCGAGTTTTAAAAAAATTGAAATCGGGAGATCAGAAGTTGTATACACCTCTCACCTGCCTGCCGGCAAGGCAGGGCTCTCATCTCCCACCTCTCATCTCGTAATATTTGCCATTGGTTCCATGGTCAATCCTGCCATTGAAGCTGCAAAGCTTGCTGAAAGAAAAGGAATAAGCTCAACAGTTGTTAATGCAAGGTTCATAAAGCCGCTGGACGAAAAGCTGATCTTACAGCTGGCAAAAGAGTCGGATAAGATCATCACGATAGAAGAGGGCGTTCTGGATGGCGGGTTCGGCAGCGCCATAGCGGAATTATTGGCCGATAAAGGTGTTGAGAAGCCGTTAAAGCGTTTCGGGCTGCCTTCAAAGTTCATTGAACATGGCGCAAGAGCGCAAATACTCGATCTGTACGGTCTTACGTCAGAAAAAATAGCTTCCGCTTTTTAAATGTCTGGTGCCTTCTCCAGTGAATGTCGTCTTGAATCGGATAATCGCTCCTAAAGTGTGCCCCGCGGGATTCTTTTCTGGTAAGTGCGGCCTGAGTTATCAATATGGAGGTATCGGTCATGTTCTTCAATTCAAGCTCATCTTTATCGTCAGGGATATAATTTATTTTGCGGTCTATCTGTTTTAGTCCAACCAAAGCTGTTTTAAGGTCTTTTCCCCTTCGGACAATGCCCACTTTGTCCCACATCAAGGTCTTGAGCTCCTGTTTGAATTGTTTGATCCCTTCGGGCGGTAATTTTGGCGAGACATGTTCCGTTAACTTCGGTTCATAACTTTCGAGGGTTTTGTCAACTTCCAGCGATTTATTGTAATGTTCTGCATTTACTGCTGCCCTATAGCCGAAAACAAGGCCGTCCAGCAAGGAATTGCTGGCTAAACGGTTTGCCCCGTGTATACCTGCGGAAGATACTTCTCCTGCCGCATAAAGGCCCGGGATGTTCGTTCTTCCGTCCGTGTTGATCTTCACCCCGCCCATAAAATAGTGAGCGGCAGGGGTGACAGGGATCTTGTCTTTTGTGATGTCGATCTTATGTTTAAGGCATTCTTTGTATATTTTCGGGAATCTTTTTTTGATCTTATCCGCGCCGATCGGAGAGAGATTTAAATAAACATGGTCGGAATTCGTCCTGTTCATTTCTTCCAGGATCGATCTTGATACGATATCGCGCGGAGCCAGTTCCTTTAGAAGATGATATTTCGGCATAAATCTTTCGCCATTCATGTTTTCAAGTATCGCGCCTTCGCCCCTCACGGCTTCAGATATCAGGAACCTTGTTTCGACGATGCCGTGAATGAATAGAGTGGTGGGGTGGAATTGGACGAATTCCATGTCAGTGACCTCAGCGCCAGCCCTGTAAGCCATTGCTATGCCATCTCCGGTGGCAAATGACGGGTTTGTGTTGTGAAGGAAGACCTGCCCGAGCCCCCCGGTTGCCAGCATTGTTGAGCAGGCTGTGAATATCAATTTACGTTTATTTTGGATGTCTATCGCTTCGGCGCCTATGCATCTTCCGTTCTTTATTATAAGGTCTTTGCCGTAGATGAAATTGCGCACATCAACAAGCTTTTCTTTGAGCAGTTGCGCCGCAAGTCCTCTTTCTATCTCGGATCCTGTGGCATCGCCGGCATGGAGGATCCTTCTGTGGCTGTGGGCTCCTTCAAGCGCGAGCTCATAAACATCGCCGATCTTGTCGAATTTAACTCCCATGCTTATGAGTTCATGCACTCTTTTGACGCCGTCATTGACGAGCACTTTAACCGCATTTTCGTCGCTGAGCCCAGCTCCTACATCAAGAGTGTCCTGCATATGGAAAAGAGGAGAATCCTTTTGTTCATCGATCGCCGCGGCTATCCCGCCCTGTGCGTATTCCGTGGCGGTTTCTCCGGTTTTGCCTTTCGTTAAGAGGATAACTTTTCCGTGGTGGCTTGCTTCTATCGCGGCTGACAATCCGGCTATACCGCCGCCGATTATAAGGAAGTCGCATTTAAATACAGAGGCGTTCATTTTTCTAAAAGCTTCCTTATATTGTCGGGGATAGCGGATATCTTCCCGCTTTTTGATACGGCAACAAGTTTTGAATTGCCAGTAGCCAGCAATCCCTTTGTTTTCTCATCGAGCACTTCATACTCAAAAACAACGCTCGCCTTTGATACATCCTTAACATGAGTTATGATCATGATCTCATCCTCATATTTTGCGGGTTTCTGGTACTTGATATATGTATCCGCTACGACCAGATAAAGCCCGATCTTCTCCATGTCGGAATAGGGGAAACCGGCTGCTTTAAGGTGAGCCGCCCTGGCGGCTTCGAACCATTCAAGATATCTTGAATAATAGACCCTTCCCATCTGGTCGGTCTCGGAGTATCTCACCATCAATCTTGTTTCATGAACCTTCATGGGATTATTATTGAGGTTCGTAATTCTCTGGCAGTCCCAAGTCAGCTTTTATTTTCTGGTTGTACTGAGAGGCTTTTTTTGCGGCATCGCCCGGACTGGTCAAATGACCGCTTGGTTCCTTGACGGATAAACATACGCCGCACCCTATAACAGCAGCAACGATGCCAACAGCAGCTGTTGCCGCGCCGGAATCACTGCCTGATTCAGCGGCAGGCAGGCCTGTTTCGGAAGCTGAATTCATGGCTGAGATCCCGATGGCCGTAATAATTAATCCGACTATCCCTATTATCCCGAATATGAGGACATTATTGTTGTAAGTGTCCCAGGCCTCCTGGCTCTTTTTTAAAGCTTCTTTATCGTTCACCAATGCCGCAAAATCGACATCCGATATCTGCTGTACGCCGCCCTGTATTATTTTCCAGTCGGTGGTTTCATAAGCGGTTGATTTTGAATTGGTCCATTCGGAACCGAATATCGAGTAATAACCCGGGAAATAATCGCTGGTGGTATAGGATGACCCTACTGTCTGGACGCTTTTGCTGAGAAGGATGTCGAGCTTCTTGCTCTTGTATTCCTGCTGTTCTTTGTATTTGCTGCCCAGGATCTTTGCTTTGACTTGTCCCGTATCCTTTATAAGGATCGTGGTCGTTGCTCCCGCAGAGACGGTTATAAGCTCACTGAACACGGTCGTTCCGTCCTTTACCGCTTTTACATAATGGCTGCCGACCTGAACATTATTTATTTCAGCCTTGTCTTTTCCCTGCGGCTGCTCATCAATGAATAATTCTATGTCTTTTACTTCGGAAAATATCTTTAACGTTCCGGCGTTGCTTGCCGCATATGAATTACCCGGCTGAAAAAGACTGCAGGAAGTGAACACAATAAGGATCAAAATCGAGATACATTTCAAAATCTTTCTTTGCATAAAACAGTGCCCCCCTTATTAAAAAACCAATATGCCGCGGAGAGGACTCGAACCTCCATGCTGTTTAGGCATACGCTCCTGAAGCGTACGTGTCTACCAGTTTCACCACCGCGGCATCATCATACATTCTCTGTTATGCCGCTGGTCGGAGTCGAACCGACATGAGGGTAAACCTCACGTGATTTTGAGTCACGCGCGTCTGCCAATTCCGCCACAGCGGCTTACAATGGACTGAGCTCTTCAAATATCCCCATCGATCTGAATTTCTTGTAGCGTTTTTCCACAAGTTCGGTCTTTGATAACGCCTTGAGCTCTTTAATATTACGAAGGAGTGCGGTTTTAATGTTCTTTGCGGTCTGGTCCATGTTGTTGTGCGCGCCGCCCGCAGGTTCTTTGATGATTTCATCGATTATTCCCAGCTCCAAAAGGTCCTTTGAGGTTATCTTGAGCGATTCTGCGGCTGTACCTGCTTTTGAAGCGTTCCTGAAAAGGATCGAAGCGCAGCCTTCCGGGGAGATAACAGAATAAATAGAGAATTCAAGCATCAATACTTTGTCCCCGACGCCTATTCCGAGCGCGCCGCCGCTCCCGCCTTCGCCGGTTATCACAACGATCATCGGGACCTCGAGCTGCGACATTTCCCTTAAATTCCTTGCGATGGCTTCTGCTACGGACCTTTCTTCGCCTTCAATGCCAGGATATGCGCCCGGGACATCAATGAACGTGATCACCGGTTTGTTGAACCGTTCCGCCATCTGCATAAGCCTCAGGGCTTTCCTGTATCCTTCGGGGTTCGCCATTCCCCAGCGGCGATAGATGTTCTCTTTTGTGTTGTTGCCTTTCTGCTGGCCTACTATCATGACGGATTGTCTGTCCAGTTTCGCGATGCCGCCCACCATTGCAGGGTCATCCGCAAAGTTCCTATCCCCGTGAAGTTCCATGAAATCGGTGAATATGATTTTCACAAGGTCCAGCATCGTCGGCCTTAGAACGTGCCTTGCGATGGAGACCGTCTGCAGCGGTGAAAGGTTCGAGAACAGCTCTTTTTTCTGATGTTCTATCCTTTGTTCAAGTGCTGTGATCTCGGCTGAAAGATTGATCTTGCCGCCCTTTGAGAGCCTCTTCAGTTCATCGACCTTCTTGTAAAGGTCGATCAACGGTTTCTCAAAATCAAGCATTCCTTTTGGTAACTCTGCCATAAGTTTATTCCGAGAAGAACCTTAGAATTTTTGTAAGGGTTTCCTTCATTTCCTTTCTTTTCACTACCATATCGATAAAACCGTGAGCCATCACGAAATCAGCCCTCTGAAAACCAGGCGGAAGTTTTTGTTTTATGGTCTGCTCAATGACGCGGGGCCCGGCAAAGCCGACAAGGGCGTCCGGCTCAGAGATTATTATGTCTCCGAGCATCGCATAAGAAGCTGAAACTCCTGCCATTGTGGGGTCCGTGCAAACAGATATGTAGGGGAGGCAGGCCTTTCTAAGCTTTGCCAGCGCTGCTGATGTTTTTGCCATCTGCATCAGGCTCATTATGGCTTCCTGCATCCTTGCCCCGCCCGACGCGTTGAATATGATAACAGGGACCTTGTTCTCTATGGACCTCTCTATCAGCCTGGTCACTTTTTCGCCTACAACACAGCCAAGGCTTCCGCCGATGAAGCCGAAATCCATTATCCCAAGGCCTGCCTTGAAGCCGTTGATCTTGGCTTCTCCCGTGATTATGGCTTCATTAAGCCCTGTCTTTTTCTTTGCTTCTTCCAGGCGCTTTCCGTATGGCATTGTGTCGGTGAACTTAAGGAAGTCCTTTGAGATGACAAGGGCGTCATATTCGTTGAAGGATCCTTCGTCCGCGGATATCTTCAGCCGCTCAGTGGATGTAAGTTTAAAGTGATGTCCGCATTTTGGGCAGACTTTAAGGTTATTTTCCAGGTCCTTGGAGTAGATGGTCTGCTTGCAACCGAAGCACTTTACCCATAAATTCCCGGGTATGTCGAGCTTTTCCGACCTTGTTTCCAGCTCTTTTTCTTCTTTTTTCTTGGAGAACCATTCGTTTATTGATTTCATGAAAAGCGTGTGTTATTATACATCAAAAGTAAAAATTATAAAAGGAGAGAATTAATGGCTAACATCAAAGCAGCGATAAAATATATAAGAAAATCAAGGAAAAACAGAGCGAGGAACCTTGCGGTAAAAGGCAATATCAAGAAATTGATAAAGCTGGCCTTAAAGCTGATAGCCTTAAAGGATAATGCCTTCGCGGAAGCCGTTCGAAATGCTGTAAGCGCTATCGATAAAGCCGCCGAGAACGGGATACTTCACAAGAATACGGCTGCCAGAAAAAAATCAAGGCTGATGAAAAAAATAAATGCAATCTCAAAAAAATAACGCGATAAAATTAAGGGCATACGCAAAATTAAACCTCACGCTTAATATCACAGGGAAACGCCCGGACGGCTACCATGAGATCGATTCCGTGATGCAGTCCATATCCCTCCATGACGAAATTGACATGAAAACCGCTGATTCCGGCATAAAGGTAAAATGCTCGATCCCCGGGATCGAAGATAACATAGTGCAAAAAGCCGCTGAACTCCTGTTCGCTGAAGCAAAGATCAAAGGCGGTGTTCACATACAAATAAAGAAGAACATACCTTTGTCTGCGGGGTTGGGTGGCGGGTCCGCGGACGCTGCTGCAACTTTGATAGGGTTGAATAAGCTGTTCAATTTGAACCTTCACAGGGACAGATTGCTGGAGATCGCTGCAAAGATCGGGTCCGATGTGCCTTTTTGCCTGGTCGGAGGCACTGCCAGGTGCACGGGCAGGGGCGAAAAAATGGAACGAATAAATCCTCAGACGGGATCAGTGTTCCTGCTGGCGATCCCCAAAATAGAAGTTTCGACCAAGATCGTATATGACAAATATGACGAGATAGGGAAGGCCTCTTCCGAGAACGCGCTTGAAGGTGCTGCTGTTGCCCTGTTCCCTGAAATAGGCGTGATGAAGGAGGCCCTGAACCGCTCCACCGAACAGGGATGGAAAATGTCAGGCTCCGGCCCCGCTTTATATCTGGAACTTAGGGATCTGTCATATGCGGATAAATATCTGGAAGCCCTGGGTAGTTTTGAAGTGATCCACCACGTTGTCAAAAGAATGGATGCCGGCGTAGAGATTTTCTAGGCCCCGGGCGATAGGCCCCTCTTGACAAAAATCTCCATTTAGTGTAACATATCATACATATACCACAAATCATACATATTCAACTTATATGAAAGGGGAAGTTTTTATGAAAAAGGTCTGCTTATTGGCAATTCTATTATTTTTATCCTCTTGCGCATACGCGGAAGAATTAACGCTGAAGAACAGCATCGATATAGCTGCCGATAAAAGTCCGGCGATCATATATGCCAGACAGGGAGTGGTCGCGGCTGAAGGAAGGCTTGGGCAAGCTTTTGGAGCGGTCCTTCCGGCATTATCTCTTTCCGCCAAATACGGCTCAAGTTACACGCAACCTTATGAAATGATGGGTGTTTTCACTGTTGGAACAGAAGAAACTTCAACCGCTTCCAGCTATTCATTGACACTTTCCCAGCCGCTCTATGCGGGCGCGCTCCTTCCGGCGCTTGATATCGCGCGGGCCGGATATGATATCGCGAAAGAAAGTCTGAAAAAGGCCGAGTTTGACATGAGATACAATGTGGTCAATTCTTACTACGGCGTTTTAAGAGCAAAAAAGCTTCATGAATTATCGAACGAGTCATTGGATATGGCCATGTCCCACCTTGATCAAGTTAAGGCCATGTATGCCGCCGGTACTGCCACAAAAGCCGATGTTCTTCGTGTCGAAGTGCAGGTCGCGAACATGGAGCTTTCGCTTGCTAAATCCAATAATACCCTGGCTCTTGCCAAAGATGCTTTTAATAATGTTCTGGGAAGAGAGCTGGAAGAGCCTGTTGATCTGAGCGAAAAAGAGATCGCTCAAAAGATAGTCGAGCCCAAGCCATATAAGGAATGCCTGGCCATGGTGTTTGACATTAAGCCTGACTGGATAATATTCCAGTTGAACAAGAAAATGAGCAAAAAGACCGTTGACGTGGCTTTTAGCGGATATTTTCCGAACCTTTCGCTTGTAGGCACGTATGGCAACAATAAGAATGAATATGCCAAATATGATGCTCTGAACTCCGATTACAATTCCTGGTCAGTTTTGGCGAGCGGTTCCTGGACATTATTTGATGGCTTTGCGACCGCTTCAAAGATCAAAGAAGCCCAGGCGAACCTGAAAGCCCTTGAAGCCAATGAAGAATACACGAAGAACGGGATAATACTGGAAGTGAAGGACGCATGCTTGAACCTGGGTACCGCGATCGATGTGATAAAAAGCGCGAGAAAAGCTGTTGAATCGGCAGAAGAGAATTACCGCATCTCCAAGGAAAAATACAGGAGCGGGATAGGTTCGAATCTGGAGATGATAGATGCACAAACGGCGTTGACGGAGACCAAGACCAATCTATACCAGGCTCAGTTCGATTACCAGATCGCCAAAACAAAAGTAAATCAGGTCTTGGGCAAGGAAATATATTCTTTTTAACTAAGGAGGGATCGTTTTGATAAAGAATTTGAAGGATTTCGAGGCCCGTTTTTATGATGTCGTTACGGTAGGGGAAAGAGGGCAGGTTGTCATCCCGTCTAATGCCCGCAAAGCTTTGGGCATAAAGGCCGGAGACAAGCTGCTTGCTCTTGAAGGTCCAATGGGCAGCACTATTGTTTTTAT
Organism: bacterium; assembly: GCA_043820455.1. Taxonomy (GTDB): domain Bacteria; phylum Margulisbacteria; class WOR-1; order CAVSGV01; family CAVSGV01; genus JBDRDU01. The sequence goes on from JBDRDU010000035.1 coordinate 8,348, forward strand.
GAGGATGAAGTCGATGAATCTTATGCTTGAGAAAGCCATGAAAGCGCTGAGTAAAATAAAAGGCAAGATCGGGGAGTAGGAGAGCAATATGAACTTAAAAAGCATCCAGGAGCGATTAAAGAGCGTCAAGGATATGAAAAAAAACGATATTAGGAATATAGCGATATCCTTGGTGTTTGCGGCGATAATCCTTACAGTAGCTTACGGGGCCATAGCCAGATATATCAATAGGGATAAAATATTCGCTTCCGGGACCATAGAGGCGATCGAAACCGAAGTATCCACAAGAGTCCCCGGCAGGGTGATCTCATTTTTGGCCGGCGAAGGGGACACTTTACAGAAAGGAACTATTATAGCTTCGCTTGAATCTTCGGAACTTTATGCAAATTTCAGGCAAACAGTGGCCGTTGAAAGATCCGCGCAGATAAGATATGAGAACGCAAAGAGGAACTACGCAAGAGCTAAATCATTAACAAGAAAGAACATGATAAGCGATCAGGATTACGATGCCGTTTCAAGCAATTATGAGGCCGCGGAATCGGAACTTAACCGAGCCTCTGCTGCAAAGGCTGTGGCGGAGATCTTATATAATGAAGCGAATATTCGCGCCCCCATTTCAGGTACGATATTTTCAAAGGCTGCGGAAGTAGGGGACCTCCTGGCGCCTTATTCAGCTGTTGTTACAATGGCCGATCTTGCCGAACTGGATATGATGCTTTATGTTCCCGAGGCGAGATACGGAAAGATAAAACTGGGGGATGAGGTGGATGTGAGCGTGGATTCTTTTCCCCGGGAAAAATTTAGCGGGAAAGTTGTCTATATTTCGAACAGGGCCGAGTTCACGCCGAAGAACATCCAGACAAAAGAAGAAAGAGTGACGCAGGTCTTCGGGATAAAGATAAAGATACCAAATCCGGACCTTAAGCTTAAGCCGGGCATGCCCGCTGACGCAGTGATCTATTTAAGCAACTAAAACTGTGGACAATGCCGTTGTTATCGCTAAAAAGCTGACAAAAAAATTCAAGGATGCCACCGCAGTATCCGCTTTGGACCTGACCGTGCATAAAGGCGAAGTGTTTGGCCTTCTGGGTCCGGACGGAGCGGGAAAATCCACCATAATGAGAATACTTTCCACCGCAATGCTGCCAAGTTCTGGCGAGGCATATGTGCTCGGCATGGACGTTAATAGGGATGAAGAAAAGATAAGGCGGCGGATCGGCTATATGCCCCAAAAATTCAACCTTTACGGCGATCTTACGGTGGATGAGAACATAGACTTTTTCGCCGATCTGTATGAAGTTAAGAAAGAGGACCTGGAAGCAATAAGAAAAAAGACCCTTGAATTCACGAATCTTGCTCCTTACAGGAACAGATACGCAAGGCAGCTTTCCGGAGGGATGCAGAAAAAACTCGCGCTCGCAACAGTACTCCTTCATGCGCCTGAAATCCTTTTTCTTGACGAACCGACGCTTGGAGTGGACCCTCTTTCAAGGCGGGAATTCTGGAGACTTTTATACGGCCTTACGAACACCACTATTTTCGTGACGACCCCATATATGGATGAAGCCGAAAAATGCAGCAGGTTAGGCTTGATACGCGAAGGAAAACTGCTCATATGCGATACGCCTGACGCGATAAAGCAGAGGACCAAAGAGCCCACGCTGGAGGCGGCGTTCATTAATTTGATCCAATGCGCGAGGACCCCGGAGTGCAGGGTGTAATATGGAAAAAACATCGATAGAAGTAAAAAACCTTACGAAAAAATTCGGCAAATTCACTGCCGTGGACAATATAAGCTTTCGGATAAAGAAAGGCGAGATCTTCGGTTTTCTTGGCCCGAACGGGGCAGGCAAGACCACGACCATAAAAATGTTATGCGGGCTTCTTGATCCCACCTCCGGAGAGGCAAGCGTCGGTGGTTTTGACATCTCAACACAACCGGAGGATGTCAAAAAAATAATCGGCTACATGTCACAAAAATTTTCCTTATATGATGACCTTACGGTCTCAGAGAACATCGATTTCTTTGCGGGGATATATCAAACGAAAAAAGAGACCAGGGATCAGAAAAAACAGGAAATAATCAAGATATCCGAGCTGTTCGGCAAGGAGAATGTATTGACGGGAGAGCTTGCTTCGGCGTTCAAGCAGCATCTTGCCCTTGGATGCGCCCTTGTAAATGAGCCTCAGATCATTTTTCTGGATGAGCCGACGGCCGGAGTTGACCCGCTTGCCAGAAAAAAGTTTTGGAACGCCATAAAGATGCTGGCAGGGAGAGGTGTTACTGTGTTAGTTACGACCCACTATATGGATGAGGCCGAGAACTGCGACCGCATCGCGCT
>JBDRDU010000036.1:0-4583 GCA_043820455.1 bacterium
GGTCGGTTACCTTGCCGTAGTATTCGTCCTGCAGGACCTCCGAGAACCCGATAATGGAATTCAAGGGGCTGCGCAGTTCATGGCTCATATTGGCGATGAAATCCGTTTTTGCGCGGTCCGAGAATTCCGCTTCCAGTTTTGCCCTCACAAGGTCGCTTGTGCGTTGCGCGACCATCTGTTCGAGGTTGGTCGAATACTGCTTCAGTTGCTCCTGCAGGACACGGAGCTTTTCTTCCGACGCCCGTATCTTTATGATCTGACCGATCAGGGGACGGACAATGAACACGAAGAACAGAGGAAATACCAGGACTATCACAAGCAGAGCATTGAAAATGCCTTCCGCCAAGGGGGAAAGATACACATACAACGAAACAGCGTATACCACGGCTGTTTCAATGATGAATATCACCAGTGTCAGCAGGGACAGTGTCAGGTAATTAACATATGGCTCACGCTTCGGCATTATCGCCTCCCAATACTCTCTCTATCTCCTTGATGACCGCGGTCGGGTTGAAAGGTTTTTCAATATAGCCCATGGCGCCAAGCTTATTTGCCAGCAATTCCACCTCCATATCGCGGATGGATGTCAGCATGATCACCTTTGCGCGGGGATCCAGTTTGCGTATGGCCTGCAGGGCGGCTATCCCGTCCATTTCGCCCATAATAACATCCAACGTCACCAGGTCAGGCTTGAATTTTTCGTAAAGCTTCACGGCCTCTTCCCCGCCCCCCGCCTCCGCAACGACCTCATGGCCGGCGGATTCAAGAACGCGCCGCAGGGAAATGCGCATTAGTTGCGTATCATCTGCGATCAATATCTTCGCCATCTTACTTATCCTTTCTTACGGGAAGCGTAAAGATGAATTTGCTCCCCTTGCCGAATTCGCTCTCTACCCGGATACTGCCTCCGTGCAGTTCTACCAATTTTTTTGTCAAAGCCAAGCCCAACCCAGTGCCTTCATGTTTCTTGGTATAGCCGGACTCAAGCTGGGTAAATTCACTGAAAAGTTTGGGTAAGTCCTCGGGCTTTATGCCGATGCCGGAGTCTTCCACCGAGATCCGGACCTCGTCTCCATCCCTTTTCACAATGACGCGCACCGAACCACCGTCCGTTGTAAATTTAATAGCATTGCTCAAAAGGTTAAAGATTATTTGTTTCAGTTTCCTTTCATCCGCTTCTATTTCGATATCGGCTTTTTTGGCAATATCCAGGGAAAGGTCAATGCGGTGTTTCGTCGCCTGCTCTTTCAGCATCGCGATCGAATTCTCCATGGTATCTTTCAGTTTGAACACCGCCAGCTCCAATTCCGCCTTGCCGGCTTCCACCTTGGAGAGGTCAAGTATGTCGTTGATAAGATTAAGCAGGTGTTTGCCGCTGGCATAAATATGGTCTATATATTCGCCCTGTTTGGCGTTCAGCCCTCCGAATAACCTGTCCTGTAAAACTTCGGCAAAACCCATAATAGAGTTGAGCGGCGTGCGCAGTTCGTGGCTCATGTTGGCCAGAAAATCGGATTTGGTACGGTTCGCAGTTTCGGCATCCTGTTTGGCGGTTTCGGCATCCTGTCTGGCGATCTCGAGCTCTTCCGCTATCTTCTCCCTGTTCGCGATCTCATCCTTTAATCTGCCTTCCGCCCGATTAAGCAAATTGGCGGCGACCCAGGTCAAGATCATAAAGATCGCGATCTGTATGATGCTAAAAAATATAGTGCCGAAATATGAACCATAATAGCCCGCGCGTTCGCCCAACAGCCTGATCCAGCTTATAAGGAACACGAAGCCTATAAAAGGCAAGGTTAAACCGCGAAAAGTAACGCTGCCCCAGCTTTTACTGGTGACAGCGACCATCAATCCGCGGTCCGGACGCGCAAAAATAACGGCGACAAAACATAGCAAGAATAACACTGTGTCATACCCCGCCATCATTGCACCTTGAGTAAAAAATGGGCCATGAAAGTAAAAGACTCGGACACCGTAGATGTAGCCGATAATGTCCATTAAGGAAATAAATCCCTCGATAAGCATAATATACTGAGCGGGACGATGGCCTTTTATCTCAAAATCCAGCAGGATCAGGGCTGTGCCGATAAGAATGAAATTTACCGCAGTAACATATTCTCTCAGCACAGGCAGGCCGACCAAGATAACGATGAACGCGCATGCATACGCGATGCATCGCCTTAAAAGAGAAGGGGCTTTTTGTCCTTTTGTTTGCAGAAGCCACAGCGATACGCCGATCAATAGAAATTTAAACGCCGCATCGGCATTTATTGAAACTAAATTTGGATTCACACCCCTAAGGACCGGGATATTGAACATCCAGCCAATAAGCACCATTGCACCGCTAAAGGCAATGATAGTCGCTGTGATCCTAGAGATTATTTTATACATAATTTTAGCCCCTCGCGCGTTTGCTCGCTTGCCTGCCTGGAAATATGCCTAGGGCCGGAATCTCCGCCAGAGGCGGATGCGCCTTTGGCGCAGAACCAGTCGATAGACTGCCTAGGGGGAGAGTCGAACTCCCATGGCCTATTCGGCCAACGGATTTTAAGTCCGTCGCGTCTACCAATTCCGCCACCCAGGCACGAAGGGAAAGCGCTAAAACTTCTTGGGCCTTTTTCCTTCCTGTTTTTCCTGAAGGTTCCGCTTCCAATCAAGGAGTTTTTCCTCGCTCTGCTTAAGGAACATCGTCATTTTATCCTCAAAGGAATTGGAGAATTTTTTCGGCTCTCTCCTCTCGAAAGATCTCGGCCGGTCAAATTTTTTCTCCTCGCGTTTCTCGAGCTGTTTTATGGACAGGTCATATTTGCCGTCCTTGGTCATACCTGTAACCCTTACTTTTACGGTATCCCCAACTTTTAAATGCTGCGACACATCCGTAACATAGGTGTTCGATATTTGCGAAATATGGATAAGCCCGACGTTCTTTTCGCCAAGGTCAACGAACGCGCCGAACTTCATGATGCCCGTTACGCGCCCCTCAACAACACTGTCTACCGCTATGGATCCCATTATCACTCCTTTATGATGACCTTGTAAGCTTTTTCGCCATGCTGAACGATCCCGAGCTTTTCCCTGGCCAGCATCTCAATATGCGAATTCCTGTTCAGCATCTTTAATTCGTTCTTAAGAGCGGCTTGTTTTGCAGCCTGCACATCCAGGTTTTTCGTGATCGCCGCTTTTTCTTTGTTCAGAATATCATCCCGGACTAGATCGTTCCTGATCAAAACAACAAAATAAACAAGCATCAAGAAAAATGCAATATACCAAATTTTTTTCTTAATGAATGTTGTAAAAAACACCTAAACCCTTGAACTCGGCCGCATCTCCGAGCTCCTCCTCTATCCTTAAAAGCTGGTTATACTTCGCCACCCTGTCAGTACGACATAAAGAGCCTGTCTTGATCTGACCGGAATTGGTAGCAACAACTATGTCCGATATCGACGTATCCTCTGTTTCGCCGGACCTATGGGATACGACCGCAGTATAGTTCGCCCCCTTTGCCATGTTTATCGCATCAAGCGTTTCGGTCAAGGTGCCGATCTGGTTGACCTTGATCAGAATAGAATTCGCAACCCCCATCTCAATGCCTTTTTTCAGATATTCGGTATTCGTTACAAAGACGTCGTCGCCTACAAGCTGGATCTTTTTGCCAAGCCGATCCGTCAGGGTTTTCCATCCATCCCAATCGCCTTCCGCCATTCCGTCCTCTATCGAGATTATCGGATATTTCTTCACCCATTCTTCGTAAAATGTCACCATCTGGTCTGAAGTTTTTGAGGATCTGTCGGATTTGCTGAAAACATATCTGCCGTCGCTGTAAAATTCGCTTGATGCAGGATCGAGTGCAATATATATCTGTTTTCCGGCCTTGTATCCGGCCTTGTCGATGGCTTCAAGTATCACTTCCACCGCTTCTTCATTGCTTTTCAGGTTAGGGGCGAATCCGCCTTCGTCCCCCACCGCCGTATTATAACCTTTTGACGACAGGACCTTTTTTAATGAATGGAACACTTCAACTCCCGCTCTGAGAGATTCGCTGAAGGATGTAAAGCCGGCCGGCATTATCATGAATTCCTGAAGGTCCACATTATTATCGGCATGCTTTCCCCCGTTCAAAATGTTCATCATGGGAACCGGAAGAAGCCTTGCCTCTGCCCCGCCAAGATACTTATAAAAAGATTTTCCTTCGGATATCGCCGCCGCTTTTGCTGCGGCAAGCGATACTCCAAGTATCGCGTTCGCTCCAAGGTTACCTTTGTTCTTTGTGCCGTCAAGCTTTATCATAAGCTCATCAAGATCTTTTTGTTTCGCTGCATCCATTCCCTTTATCTTTTTTGCAATCGTCATGTTGACATTGCTGACCGCCCTCAGCACCCCTTTTCCCATGTACCTTGTCTTATCCCCGTCCCTTAGTTCAACGGCCTCGGCGACCCCCGTGGAAGCGCCAGAAGGAACGGCCGCTCTTCCAAGGCTTCCGTCCGAAAGCAGAACGTCCACCTCAACGGTCGGATTGCCTCTTGAGTCAAGTATTTCACGGGCCTTTACTTCATTTATTTTTGCCAATTCACTCATCCTTTCTA
>JBDRDU010000037.1:0-2938 GCA_043820455.1 bacterium
CGATATCTCTCTTTTTCGGGTCCCGGGAACGGAGAGGGTCTTCTTGTTCCAATTAACGGCATCGAATTTTAGAGAGGTAAGTTCGGTAATGAATATTCCGGTGTTGAGAAACAGGATAACGATAGCGCGGTCCCGTATATCGTCGATCGCTTTGAGCAGCGCGTTTGTTTCGTTTAAGCTTAGGTATTCGATCGCTGCCATTATCTACCCTCTTTATTGGCCATACTTACCTTGATATCTTTTACCCTTTTTTCAACTTGTAAGGCGATACCCTTGTAAAATTCATAATCGGTCATATTCCCTTTATGTTCCCTGTTGGCATAGACAGGCTTGCCAAATATTACGGTCACCTTCCGGGGTCTGGGGAAAACAGCCCCCTTGGGAAGTGCTTCAAATATTCCGTGAATGTAGGTGGGGATCACAGCCACACCAAGCGCGGAAGCCAGAGAACCGATCCCAGGCTTAAAAGGCGAAAGCTCACCCCTGGCAGACCTTGTGCCTTCCGGAAAAAGTATTATGGATCTCCCTCTTTTAATAAGCTCGCCGCATATTTTCAAACCTTTGACAAAATTCCCGAACCTTTCAAAGGCAAAAGTATTAAAAGCAAGCTGTACAAGACTGCGTTTGATAAAGCTTGAATAAAAATAATCCTGAGCGGCGGGAGCGATGACATTCAGCGTTTTCGAAAACGGCAAACAGCTGAAAAGCAACGGAAAGTCCATCATGCTTGCATGGCTGCTTGCTATTATGAACGACCCTTCTTTGGGTATGTTATCAAGCCCTCTGATCTCCAATTGGAAATAAATCCTGGAAAATGCACGGAACAGGATCGCGCTTATCATCCTTGAGAGCCTGAAAAAGATGTTCACTCTCAATAGCGAATCAACCTCTTCATCGCTTACGGAAACATCATCAACCCTGCCTGCCATATATTCGGATATTATGCGGACAATATCTCCAAAAGTGTTCATCTCATAAGCTATCTCATCGGGTATTTCCAGTCCGAATTCCTTCTCAAGAGCGCACAAAAGCTCAACTTTCATGAGGGAATCCACCCCAAAATCATTGTACAGGTTCGAATCTGCCTTGATCTTCACGGCGGGGACAGCAAGCATACCTGAAAGTATCTTTTTTATTTTGGTCGTAAGATCATCGTCCTTACTTTCGATATTCTCGATATATTGGTCCGGCCTTTCTTTGGGGCTTTCTTTTGATGTTTTCTCCAGATATTCGATCAATGCTTTGCGTTTTATCTTGCGCGTTGATGTTTTTGGAAGCGCGTCTCTCATGACCTCAAACTCCCTGATCTTCTTGTATTCGGCCAAGTTCTTGCTCAGCCGCTCGATCTCTTCGGATATCCTGGCTCGCACAGCCTTTTCATCCGTTCTTTCCGCTTCATTAAAATTATCAAAATTCGGCACGATGATAGCATATACTTCTTCACTGCCTTTTCTGGCTCCTTCTGCCGCAACCCTGCCCAGAACACACAGCTCCGTTATATAGGGGCTCTCCATCATTACATCTTCAACTTCTTCCGGAAAGACTTTTTTCCCGACGCCAAGAACTATCAGGTTCTTCGAGCGTCCGGAAATATACAGGAACTTGTCTTTATCCATCCAGCCGATATCTCCTGTATATAGCCATCCGCCGCGCATAGTTTCGGACGTTTTTTGAGGATCGTTGTAATAGCCCTTCATGACGTTCGGTCCCCGCACGATCAATTCTCCTTCGTCCCCTCCTGTTTCGGAATTTCTGATTATCTTTATTTCCACGCCTTTCAACGGAATGCCCACCGACCCGTATTTTTTCTTTTTGAAGGAATTAAACGTCACAACAGGTGATGTTTCGGTTAAACCGTAGCCTTGCAGGACCGAGAAACCTATGGCATTGAAGTCTTTAGCCACCAAGGGGTCTAGCGGCGCGCCGCCGCACACAAAAGCTCTTAAGTGTCTGCCGAATCTGGCATGAACGGGGTAAAATAGGATCCTACCAGGATTGAGATTGATCTTCTGAAGCAGCCCGGAAACTCTCAATGATATTTCGAATATCCTCCGTTTTACGGCTCCCTTCCTGTTCACTTCCGCCATTATTCCGTTATGGAGCATCTTCAATAAAAGCGGAACACAGATCATTGCGGTTACCCGGGTCTTTTTCATAAGCGCAATAAGCTTGTCCGGCTTCAGGCTTCTGGCATAAGTAACGCAAGCCCCTCCATATAACGGCACGATAAGGCCGCCGGTTATCTCCAGCATATGGTTCAGCGGCAGAATGGATACAAACCTGTCCCTGCCGGTAATAGTGATCGCTTCATAAAGCGCCTTGACTTCGAACAGCAGGTTGCCGTATGTCAATTCAACGCCCTTCGCGGTTCCCATCGTCCCCGACGTGTAAACGATCAGGCATGTGCCCTCCGGCTTAACTTCCTCAGGCCGGTTCAGCTTATCGCCCTGCTGACGGGTAAAATCATTCATCCAAAGAACATTCGCATTATCATTTGGATCATCAAAGCAGACGACATATTCCAACGAAGGAAGCCGATCTTTTAGTTTTTGAACGACCGGCAGGAAGTCTTTTGAAACGAAAATACATCTTGCTCCAGAATTCCGAATGATATACAAAGCTTCGTTCTCGCTTAATTTTGTGTCCATCGGAACAGTGATAGCGGCTGCGGAAATTATGCCAAATAACGCGATACCCCATTCCGGCCTGTTCTCAGAAAATATCGCGACGCGGTCGCCTTTCTCGATATGCATTTTAATGAGGCTTGCCGAAACATCGACGGAACGCTCCCTCAACTCATCAAATGAAACGCTTCTGATCCCGTTCGGCTCTTCCATTTGCAGGGCGGGTGAGTTGCTATGCCGCTTGGTTATATCATAAAGAAGGTCTAATATCGATCCGATTTCAATTCGTTTGTTTCGCATTTATTCTCCAATAG
>JBDRDU010000038.1:0-9024 GCA_043820455.1 bacterium
TTCCAGACCCGCTTCTTTACTTTCAGGTCCTTTTCTTCGACAGGATATATCTCTTCAACGATCTCGTCAGGCTGGAACCAGAGCTTGATCTCCCGCTCCGCGTTCTCCTCGTTGTCCGAGCAGTGCAGGACGTTCTCAAAAAGGCCGGCTGTCGTCAGCCTGCCGTACTGGCCCCTTATGGTGGTCGAATCCGCTTCCTCCGGGTTCGTGGCACCCGCCAGCTTCCTGACCTTGCCTATAGCGTCCTCGCCTTTATAAACCAGCGCCAGGACCCTGCTGTATTCTTCCCCATGAAGATCCCCCGTGAGGTATTTAATAACGTCATTGAAGAAAGGCTTGTTCTTCAGGTGGGCATAATGCTCTTCAGCAAGTTTTATTGACACGTGAACAACCTTTGCTCCAATGATGCGGAGCTTGGCTTCGGATAATCGGGTAAGAATGTTCCCTGTGAGCGATTTTTTAAGCCCATCGGGTTTAATGAGAACAAGTGTTTTTGTGTTCATTGTATCTCCGATCGCAAATTATTGTTCCTGAAGAACGGCTATTCCAGGGAGCTCTTTGCCTTCCAAAAACTCCAGCGATGCGCCTCCGCCCGTTGATATATGAGTTATCTTTTTCGCGACTCCTGCTGCCTCCACCGCCGAGGCGGAATCTCCGCCCCCGATTATCGAAACAGCTTTTGATTCAGCGAGAGCTTTTGCGATCTCGTTCGTCCCTTTGGCGAATTTAGGGATCTCAAACACGCCAAGGGGCCCGTTCCATATCACCGTGCCTGCGTTTTTGATCTCTTCCTTGATCATATTTATCGTTTCAGGCCCGATATCAACACCGATCATGTCAGAAGGTATCTGCTCTATCTTCACGATCTTCGTGGTCGCCTTATCTGACATCTCGCTTGCAACCATCACATCCTTTGCAAAGATGACCTTAACTTTACTTGCTTCGGACCTTGCCATGAATTCCTTCGCTTGATCGATCGATTTTCCCTCGACCAGAGATTTTCCCACTTCAAGCCCTCTTGCCTTGAAGAAAGTAAATATCATCGCGCCGCCTATGACAAGCACGTCGACTTTGCTCAAAAGATTTTTCAGCACGGCTATCTTTGTGGATATTTTTGCCCCGCCGATTATTGCCACAAAAGGACGTTTCGGATCAGCAAGGGCTTTGCCCATGATATCCAGCTCTTTCTGGATCAGGAATCCCGCATAAGCCGGAAGGAATTGGGCGACGCCCGCAGTTGATGCGTGGGCCCTGTGGGCTGTGCCGAATGCATCGTTTACATATATATCAGCAAGTTCCGCGAGTTTTCTTGCGAACTGCTCGTCATTGGCTTCCTCTTCTTTGTAAAATCTGATATTCTCAAGCAGAACAATATCCCCGTTGTTCATTTTCGATATCGTCTGCTCGACTTCCTCCCCCACCGAATCATCAAGTTTTACGACTTTCTTCTTCAGCAGCTCTTCGAGCCTTTTGGCCAGAGGATTGAGCCGCAGATCTTCCGTCACGCCTGAAGGCCTGCCGAGGTGTGAGACAAGTATTACTTTGGCCCCTTTTTCGGACAGATATTTTATCGTCGGAAGGGATTCTTTGATCCTTGTATCATCGGTTATTTTCTTTTCCTTGTCCATAGGGACGTTAAAATCAACGCGCACAAGGACCCTTTTCCCTATCAGGTCTTTTTCGTTGAGGTCCGCGATCGATCTTTTAGCCATGCCTGTGCTCCTTATTTTTTTGCCATCAACTTCAGGAGATCCACAACCCTGCATGAATATCCCCACTCATTGTCATACCAGGACACGATCTTAAAGAATCTTTTTTCACCTTTAAGATTGTTCTGGAGGGTCGCAAGCGAATCATAAATGGAGGAACGGTCATCGTGGATGAAATCGGTGGAAACCACTTCCTCATCGGCGACTCCCAATATACCCTTAAGGTATGACTGGGAAGCCTTTTTCAGCAACGCATCTATCTCTTCTATTGAAGTATCCTTTATGGAACGGAATGTAAGGTCGACCACGGAAACATCCGCTGTCGGCACTCTGAAAGCCATTCCGGTGAGCTTTCCTTTGGTCACAGGCAATACTTCGCCTACTGCCTTTGCCGCGCCGGTTGAGGACGGAATAATATTGATAGCTGCCGCCCTTCCGCCGCGCCAGTCTTTCTTTGAAGGCCCGTCCACGGTCTTCTGTGTGGCTGTATAAGAGTGGATAGTTGTCATCAAACCCGTTTCAATGCCTATCCCTTCTTTAAGCAGTACATATACCACGGGAGCCAAACAGTTCGTGGTGCAGGAAGCATTGGAAACGATATTATGTTTTGCCGGGTCATATTCATTATCATTAACACCCATGACGATCGTTTTAACTTCCCCTTTGCCCGGGGCGGAGATCAGGACCTTTTTTGCACCTGCAATCAAATGGCCTTTTGCTTTCTCGGAATCAGTGAAAAGCCCTGTGGCTTCTATGACGATCTCCACTCCAAGGTCTTTCCAGGGCAGGCCGCTCGGATCCTTGCTCGCCATGACGCATTTGATCCTGTTCCCGTTCACTATAAGAACATCGTCTTCTGCTGCGGCAGAACTGCTTTTTTCAGTGGACAACGTTCCCTTGAATTTACCTTGCATGGAATCATATTTCATCTGATACGCGAAATATTTCGCATCAGTGCTTATGTCAACTCCTGCTACCACTTCAATTTCCTTCCCCAGTACCCCCTTGTCGACCAGTGCGCTCAAAACCTGTCTTCCGATCCTCCCGAAACCGTTGATCCCTACCTTTACTGCCATTTTCAGATCCCTTCCCTTTCTATCTTTCTTTATAAAAAAACGGAATTCGAAGTATATCATTCACGATATTTAGTGTCAATTCTGATATAATCCGATTATGCGGAAAAAAATCGTGATCATTTTACTTTTGATATTGTTCATTACCATGGTCGTTTGTGTCATAAAGCTCAGCGAAAAAATAGACCTCCTTCAAACCTTTATTCCCGAAAAGATCGCTGTATTCAAGAATGTTCATATGTCCGGCAGGGAAAGTGACAGTTCCTGGGAGATATTCGCCCAGGAGGGATGGACGGGCAGGAACAGAAATGCAACTACATTCGAATTCGTCACGAAAGCAGAGATCGACAAGAATGGCAGGTCTCTCATAAAGGGCTTAACGGCAAGAAGGCTGACGATCTCAAGGAACAAGGATATCGAGATCTTCAGGAAAATTGAAGAAGGGCATGACGGCAAACAATATTTGCATGCGCTGATAGACTTCAATGCGATATCTAACAAGAATAGGAAAAGAAAGTTCTCTTCGCTGGCCGCTGATAACATTAAATTCAACCCGAGCACCAAGAAAGCGCTGATAACAGGCGATGTTAAGATAGTTAAGGATAAAATGACGATAAGGTCCGACAGGATAAGCCTTGACCTTGACAATAACATAGCGACATTCGAGAGCAGGAGCTCCTTCATCCAAAAAGGCTCAAAGCTCCAAGCTAATTACGCCACCACCAACTTTGATGAAGACACAATGTTCATGGCTGGAAGCATTGAGGTGGTACAAAAGAATAAAACTGCCACATCGGACCACGCGACCTATGATGACAGATCAAAGACCATCGTCCTTTCATCCAATGTCAAAGCAGAGATAGAAAAGCTGAAAAATATGATCAAGGAAGAAAGCGCGGAAAAAATAAAAGGAGATGAAACAAAAAAAGCTTTACAGGAAAAGACCGTGATCACATGCGATAAGTTAAAGCTTTCCACCGAGAAAGGCGACTGTTCTGCCTACGGAAGGGTCTTTGTGCGTCAGAAGGAAAAAGAGGCAAAATCAGAAGAAGCCGTTTATCAGGAAGACAGCGAGAATATCACATTGACCGGCAATGTTTACATGAAAAGAAAGAATGACTGGGTAAAAGCGAACAAGGTCATCGTCTCGGTGGACAAGGAAACGTTTGAGGCGATCGGAAAGGCTGAAACCACATTTAAAGTGAAAAAAGGATCGAAGAGAAAATAAGAGCCCGAGGCTGAACGCCTCGGCTCCATATTGTTTTCATGGGTACGACCTGAATTAGTTATGCCCATACAGCTAATTGGAACCGCGACGTTTAGTCGCAGGTTCCGGATAACTTCTTAATTAAAGTTTTTATCTTCTCTTTTTCCGCCCGTGTTTTCTTATCTTTTATTTCCAATTTGAAAAATATCATGTCCCCTTCTTTGCAGTTCACGGGCAGAAGATCTTTTGGGATCTCAATTGAATCAGGGTTTTCTCCGACAAGTATTATTGCCACGTTCCCCTCTATCCTATCGATTGTTCCGTAAAATTTAATATTTTTCTTTGTTGTTAATTGTGTCATTGTTAATTGTTCATTAAAACAGCAGCTTATGTCTTCTCATCGCTATACTCTGAAGTATGCCGATCGCGCACATGTTAATCACGAGTGCGGTCCCTCCAAAGCTCAAGAAAGGAAGAGGTACTCCTACAACAGGCAGAAGACCGATCGTCATCCCTACGTTCACCAGCACTTGAAAAGAAAGCATTGCCGCGATCCCGGCTGCAAGCATGCTCCCAAAGAAATCCCGGGCTTCACCTGCCAACACGATAGCTCTGTATATAACTATCGCAAAAAGGACAAGGACTATCACAGAGCCTAAAAATCCGAATTCTTCGCCTAAAGCGGAAAAAACGAAGTCGGTGAACTGCTGAGGGATAAAGGCGAGTTGTGTCTGGGTCCCGTGCATAAACCCTTTGCCAAGGAAACCTCCGCTTCCCACTGCGATCTTTGCCTGAAGACTGTGGTAGCCTATCCCAAGAGGATCTCTCTCAGGATTTAAAAAAACGAGAAGCCGGGCCTTTTGATACGTCTTCAGCATTCCCCACATCTTCGCGACAGCGTAAACTATTCCGATGTTGCCCAGTAATATGATGGTGAAATCCATCCATTTTATCCTTATCTGCCGCATATAGACCGCCAAAGCCGCAAGATAGAACATCCATATATAAATATTGGGCTTTAGAAGGATGCTCAGGAGAGGCGTGACCATGAATATGAGCAGTATTGCCGAAGTTTCCGCCCAAATAAGCATGCCCGTGAAAATGGCGAAAAGTATTATTGCTGTTCCAAGATCGGGCTGTTGAAATATCAATATAAATGGAATGCCGACAATTACCAGAGGCATGACCAGACTTAGGATGCTTTTTATCTCTCCCCGGCGCTCCCCAAGGAAGGAAGCTAGAGCGATCAGCAATATGATCTTTGACATTTCGGATGGCTGAAAAGATATTGGTCCGACCGCAAGCCATCTTTGCGCGCCCATCATGGTGAACCCTTTGAACAGTACTATAAGCAGGGATGCTATCGAAATGCCGTATAGGATCCACGATGCGCCCTTCAGGTGAGAGTAATCAAAGTAAGCAAAGCCCGTCAGAAAAAACAGACCGACAACAAATGCAACAAGCTGCTTTTTGGTGTAATAAAGCGGATCGTCCCCGTCGCGGGATTGCTGTGAGTAAGTGCAGCTGAATATCATCGTGATCCCGATGAATATCAGAATGCCTACGCTTATCCACAGAAGTATATCAGAGTGCCTTAACATCCTTAGATTTAACATTGGATCATCCTTGTGAGAGTTCTATTGCCTTCAGCAGCGCCTTGGCCTTGTTCAATGTTTCCTGATACTCTTTTGAAGGAACAGAATCGGCAACGATCCCTGCGCCGGCCTGCACATAAACAGCGCTTCCTTTTACAACAATCGTTCTTATCGTGATGCATGTATCCAGGTTCCCGTAAAAATCAAAATAACCCACAGCTCCTGCATAAGGGCCCCTTCTTAAATTTTCAAGCTCGTCTATTATCTCCATTGCCCTCACCTTTGGTGCCCCGGTAACGGTGCCTGCCGGAAAAGCGGCGGCAATAAGGTCGTACCCGTCCTTCCCGGGTTTTAATTCCCCTGTTATGTCCGATGCTATGTGCATAACATGCGAATATTTCTCTATCGCCATGAGCTCGTTGATCTTTATGCTGTTGAATTTGCATACCCTTCCCAGGTCATTCCTTCCAAGATCGACCAGCATAATATGTTCGGCTTTTTCCTTTTCGTCGGAGAGAAGCTCTTTTTCAAGAGCAATGTCCTCGGCCGTGTTCATCCCTCTTCTCCTTGTTCCTGCTATCGGCCGGATGTTTGCAACATTGTCCTCAAGCCTTACCATTGTTTCCGGCGAGGAGCCGATAAGCTTCATATCCTTGAATTTCAAATAATACATGTATGGCGAAGGGTTCAATGTCCTAAGCTGCCTGTAGATATTGAAAGCGTCCCCTTTTATCTTTGTGCTGAACCTTTGTGAAAGGACGACCTGAATCACGTCCCCGTTCGTCACGTGGGACTTCGCTTTCCGCACCATTGTTTCAAATCCCGACCTGCTGAAATTAGATGTTAGCTTAAGTTTTTTGCCCTTGCCTAGCTTTGTTCCTTCACCTTTTATCGGCCTTGAAAGCTTTAATGCCAGAGAGTCTATTTTTTTTACCGCGGACGCATAGGCACTGTCGAGGTCGCCTTCAACCAGTACATTTGAGATTATACAGATCTTATGCTTTACGTGGTCAAAGGCAAGTATCGTATCGGTCAAAAGGAATTGCATATCTGGGAGTTTAAGGTCGTCAGGATTCTTGTCGGGGAGTTTTTCAATATGGCGGACGATGTCATAGCTGAAGTAGCCGACAAAACCGCCGTGGAACCTTGGCAGCCCTTTTATTTTAACCGACCTGTAAGCGGACAATATTTTCTTGAGCTCTTTTATCGGGTCGCCCTCGATCCTGGTAGTTTTTCCTTTTGAAATTATCTCGATCTTATTCCCCTTGCTTTTAACGATGAGTATCGGATCGCTTCCCAGAAAAGAATATCTCCCGACTTTTTCTCCGCCTTCAACGCTTTCAAGAAGATAGGAATATTCCCCTTCTATGTTCTTGAAAGCGGAAACGGGCGTTTCCATGTCAGCAACGATCTCCCTGTAAACAGGGATAAGATTGCCCTTTTTCGATAATTTTATGAATTCTTCTTTTGTCGGATGATACATATTTAAAACAGCATCCTGACAGCTATAGCTATCAAATAGACCGCAAATGCCCTTCGCAGGATCAGCTCGGGTATTGGCTGAACGATCAATGCGCCGATGAATCCGCCGATCAAAAAGCCAATGGCCATGTATAATGCAACATCGATCACCACATTCCCGCTGTAGTAATATTTCAGCGCGGCAAGGATCCCGACTGGCGGAATGAGAGCGGCAAGTGCTGTCCCCTGCGCTTGATGCTGGCTGAAGCTGAACAAATAGACCAGTGCGGGGATGATTATCGTTGCGCCTCCGATGCCGAACGCCCCTGAAAAAGCTCCCGCAACCAGCCCTGTTGCCAGGGACAGAAATATATTGATATTAATTCCCCCTCCCTTTTAATATTGCTTCTGCAACAGCAAGGTCTTCCATTGTGGTTATTTTTATGTTTTCATACGATCCCGGGATCATTTTAACAGGAATTCTCATCCTCTCAACAAGCTTTGAATCGTCCGTTGCCGCATATTTGATCCTTTTCGCTCTCTCATACGCTTCCTTAATAACGGAAAATTGGAATGCCTGGGGCGTTTGGACCAGCCAGATCGATCCTCTGTCAAGAGTTTCAAGGATCATTTTTTCCCGCGAAACGGTCTTTATCGTGTCCTTTGCCGGCACGCCCACGACCACCGCTTTCGATACTTTTGCCTCCGTCACGGCACTTGAGATCATTTCTTTTGTGACAAGCGGCCTTACCCCGTCGTGTATCACCACAATATCCTCGTCCGATTCAGGGGTTATTGTCTCGATCCCGTTATAGACGGAATCCTGGCGCTCCGGACCCCCTGCGATGATGCTTTTCACTTTTTTATGCTCTTTTAAAAGTTCTTTGGTTTGTTCAATCTCTTCCTTGGAGACAACAACGATGATATCGTCGACCGACTGACATTCATCAAAAACAGAAACAGTTATGGAAAGAACGGATCTCCCGTTTATTTCCAGGAACTGCTTTTTTGTCGCGCTGCCCGGGTTGTCCAGCCTTTTTCCCGAGCCGGCTGCGGGGATGACCGCCGTTACTTTCATAATACCGCTAATTTCCTTGGGGATCTTGTCAGCACTTCACAGCCGCCCCTTTTGACAAGGACCATGTCTTCCACCCTGAACCCGCCTACTCCCGGGAGATAAACGCCGGGCTCCACTGTTACTACCATTCCTTCTTTAAGGATATCCTTGCTTGTTAAGGATACCCGTGGGCCTTCGTGCACCTGAAGCCCTATGCCGTGGCCTGTGCTGTGGCGGAAATATTTTTCCAGCCTTTCTTTCTTGAGAACATTTCTTGCGGCCTTATCAACATCTTTCGCGGCAACCCCATCCTTGATCTTTAAGATGGCGAATCCCTGGGCGGACAGCACAGCATCGTATATTTTTTGATGTTTCTTTAAAGGAGCCCCGAGCGACGCCATCCTGGTAATGTCGCTGTTATAACCTTTGTACTTTGCGCCAAAATCCATGACGATCAGTTCGCCTTCATGAAGCATTTTGCCGGTAGGCTTCCCGTGAGGATGCGCCGATAACTTGCCTGACGAGACCAGCGTTTCAAATGCGGGTGAATCTCCCTTGAACGTCTTGATCAAATAATCTATATGGGCGGATATTTCCAACTCGGTCCTTCCGGGCTTTATTATCCTGATTATGCAATCGTAGGTCAGGTCCGCGATAAGCGCAGCTTTTCTGATGGCATCGATCTCGCCGCTATTTTTTATGCATCTTTTATCCCTTAATTCCTTGCTTATTGAATGGAACTTCGCATCAGGGAACTTTGCCTTAAGCTTATTGAATGAAGCAACGTCCATTTTTTCATCTTCGTATCCGATCTCCGATATTTTCTTGTCTTTTAAGATATTAAAGGCGGTATCCAAAAGGGTTGAAGAGAACGGCGCTTCTATGACCTTGGTCCCTTTTCTGACCTCTGATCTTGCCTGAC
>JBDRDU010000039.1:0-7170 GCA_043820455.1 bacterium
GTCGCAGCTTTCTATCTGCCCCACCTTCCACAATCAGTATATGACCAGGCAATGGCGCTTCCATATCATATCTATGTTCTTTCCACTCAGGTGCCGAATGTCAGCCCTAAGATCCAATACGGCACAATTCTAGTCCTTGTCGGGATGGTATTTATTTTAAATATTATCGCTTCTTATCTGCGTGCCAGATTCAGAAGGAGAAAAACTTGGTAGCTAAATTAGATATTTTCAAACTTAATGTTTTCTATGACTCAAACAAAGTTGTTAAAGATCTGACGCTTCAAGTTGAGGCAAATGAGATACTGGGGATCATAGGGCCGTCAAACAGCGGAAAAACATCGTTTTTGAAGACATTGAACAGATTGAATGAGCTGTATAAGAATTGCTCAACGACAGGGCTTGTAAAGCTTGACGGCAAGAACATCTTTCATGATATCGATATTCAGATACTTCGTAAGAAGATAGGGATAGTATTCGCCCTCCCATTACCTTTGCCGCTCTCTATATTTGACAATGTTTCTTACGGGTCCCGCATGCATGGTATTAAGAATAAGGTCAAACTCACAGAAATAGTGGAGAAGTCATTAAGAGCTTCCGCTATTTGGGATGAAGTAAAGGACAGGTTAAATGAACCCGCTTTTAAGCTCTCCGGAGGTCAGCAGCAAAGGCTTTGCATTGCAAGGACACTTGCGGTAGAACCCGAGGTGATCTTATACGATGAGCCATGTTCTGGGCTTGATCCGATATCAACACAAAAAGTAGAAGAAGCAATGAGACAGCTTAAAATAAATTACACACAGATACTTGTTACTAACAATGTTAAGCAGGCGGCAAGGGTATCTGATCGCACGGCATTTTTCCTCATGGGGGAGCTGGTGGAGATCGGAAATACCGGTGAACTATTTACTACGCCTAAGAACAAAAGAACTGAGGAATATATTACAGGGAGATTCGGATAACATGGATGAAAAAATAGTTAAAGTAAGCAACCTAGACCTTTTCTACGGGCAATTTCAGGCCCTGATCAAGGTCAACCTGGAAATTGAGAAGAATAAAATAACTGCTCTGATCGGTCCGTCGGGCTGCGGGAAGTCCACTTTTTTACGCTGCCTCAACAGGATGAACGACCTCATCGAGGGAGTGAGGATCAGCGGCGACATTGAAATAGAAGGTAAAGACATACTTCATAATGGGGTCGACCTTGTAGAGTTGCGCAAAAAGGTCGGAATGGTATTCCAGAGGCCTAACCCTTTTCCGCTGTCAATATTTGAAAATGTTGCTTACGGCTTAAGGGTGCATCATATGTCAAAAGGCGATGAACTTGAAGAAACGGTCAAGAACAGCCTTGAATCAGTCCTTCTATGGGATGAACTCAAGGATAAGCTTAAGAAGAACGCCTTAACGCTGACCCTTGATCAGCAGCAGCGGCTATGCATCGCCAGATTGATCGCTGTAAAGCCGGAGATCCTTCTTATGGATGAACCATGTTCTGCTCTTGACCCTATAGCAACACAGAAGGTAGAAGAACTTATGCGCACACTGAAAAATAGGTATACAATATTGATCGTTACCCATAATATGCAGCAGGCCGCAAGGGTCTCCGATCACACGGGTTTCTTTTTATTGGGTGAATTGATAGAATTCGGACAGACCAAAAAGATATTTACGGCGCCTACCAATAAAAGGACCGAAGAGTATATAACCGGGCGATACGGTTAAAGATCATAGTTATCTGGTTTTTATAAGGAGGTAAATAATATGAACAATAAAAGAATATTCGATAGGGAGATAGATGAACTTAAGGATATGATATTGAAGATGGGGGTATTGGTTCAATCCTTGATCCATAAGTCGATCGATGCACTTGAAAAACAGGATGTGGACATTGCGCAGTCTGTTATATCAGAAGGTGAAAAAGTGGATCAGCTTGATGTTGAGATAAACGAAAAATGCATTCAGCTGATAGCTCTCAGGCAGCCAGAAGCCTCCGATCTAAGGTTTCTGATGACGGGAGTTCGAATATCAACCGATCTTGAGCGTATCGGCGATCTGGCGGAGGATATTGCTCAAAGAGTTGGCGAACTTGCGGAAAAACCATTACTTAAACCTTTAGTGGATATCCCGAAGATGGATCGGCTTGTTGAAAATGCCGTTTCATTGGTACTCGATGCTTTTATCAAAAAAGACGCAGTAAAAGCAAAAACTGTATGGACCATTGAAAAGCAGGTGGATGAACTTCGCGATGCCGTGCAGGAGGAGCTTGCCGGCATAATGAATAAAAATACTGATTCTGTCCCTCAGGCACTGCCACTTCTACTTATATCGAGGCACCTTGAACGTATATGCGATCATGCTACAAATATTGCTGAAGATGTTATCTATATGGTTGAAGGCAAGATAGTAAAGCATAATACTGAGGAGCTAAAAAAAATTATCGGCAAGGACTGGAAAGAAAAGAAGAAGATCTAGGCCTTTTTCTTTGCCTTTTCAAAGATCAATTTTCCCTCTTTCATTGACGCCTGGATGGTATCGCCTTCCTTAAAAATACCTTTGAGCATCTCGTTGGAGAGGGGATTCTCTATCAATCTCTGTATCGCGCGTCTTAGCGGCCTTGCACCGAATTTGGGATCATATCCTTCCTTGAGAAGATAGTTTTTCACTTCGTCATTTACGGCAAAATGCATTCCTTTCAGCTCGACCTGCTTCTCCAGGTCCGTTAAAAGAAGTACAACGATCTTCTTGAGCTCCTCATTCGTGAGGGGATGGAAAACGATGATCTCATCTATCCTGTTGAGGAACTCGGGCCTGAATTCCTTTTTTATCTCATCCATTACCCTTGATTTTATCTTTTCGTATGAAGCTTCAAGGTCGGCTTTTGCCGCAAAACCGATCGGGGCTGCGCCTTCGGATATGAGCTGGGAGCCGAGATTTGTCGTCATTATCACCACGGTGTTCTTAAAGTCGACCGTCCTGCCTTTGGCGTCGGTAAGGCGTCCGTCCTCAAGTATCTGCAGAAGAGCATTAAATACGTCGGGATGCGCTTTCTCTATCTCATCGAACAATACCACCGAATAAGGTTTTCTCCTTACGGCTTCCGTCAGCTGGCCGCCTTCTTCGTATCCCACGTATCCCGGAGGAGAGCCGATAAGCCTTGATACTGTGTGCTTTTCCATGTATTCGGACATATCCAGCCTTATTAGAGCTTCGATGCTCCCGAACATGAACTCCGCAAGCCTTCGGGCGACTTCTGTCTTTCCCACACCCGTGGGACCCGCGAATATGAAAGAGCCGATAGGCCGTTCCGGCGCTTTAAGCCCTGCGCGTCCGCGCCTTATCGCCTGTGAGATCGAGATCACAGCGTCATCCTGGCCGATTATCCTTTTATGGAGAACGTCCTCCATATGCACCAGCCGCTCCGTTTCAGCCTCTGTCAATTTGATGACGGGAACTCCGGTCCAGTCGGAAACAATCTCTGCTATATCCTCTTCGGTGATCACGGCTTCGCCTTTTCCTTTTCCTCCCTTTTCCTTCCAGGCGGAGCTAAGTTTTTTCACCTTCTCTTCAAGTTCGGCCATCCTGTCTCTTAATTTCGCAGCCCTTTCGAACTTTTTACCGGTGACGGCGGCTTCCTGCTCTTTTTTTAATTGTTCCAGCTCTTTCTGAGCGTCCTTCAGTTCTTTGGAGGGGGACATCAATTTAAGCCTTACTTTTGCGGCGGCTTCGTCCATAAGATCTATCGCTTTGTCAGGAAGATACCTGTCCGTGATATATCTGTCGGATAAAGTTGCCGCGGCTTTCAGCGCCTCGTCCGATATTTTCACTTTGTGGTGCTCTTCATATTTTCCCCTGAGGCCTTTAAGTATTTCGATCGTCAGATCGACAGAAGGCTCATTAATGAGCACAGGCTGGAACCTTCTCTCAAGGGCGGGGTCTTTTTCTATATATTTCCTGTACTCATCAACGGTCGTTGCCCCGATCACCTGAAGGTCCCCTTTTGCCAGGGCGGGTTTCAGAATATTAGCGGCATCTATTGCGCCTTCTGCGGCGCCGGCGCCGACAAGAGTATGAAGTTCATCGATGAAAAGGATTATCTGCCTTGATTTTGAAAGTATCTCATCGAGCATTTTCTTTACACGTGACTCGAATTCCCCCCTGTATTTCGTTCCTGCTATCATTCCCGCCAGGTCGAGCGTTATGACCTTCTTGTCCTTCAGGATCTCCGGGACATCTCCCTGGACGATCTTTTGGGCGAGACCTTCAACTATCGAGGTCTTTCCGACCCCCGGGTCGCCGATCAGAGCGGGATTGTTTTTTGTTCGCCTTGAAAGTATCCTGATGACGCGCTCTATCTCTTTTTCCCTGTCTATGACAGGGTCCAGTTTTCCTGCTTTTGCCTGTGCGGTCAGGTCCCTTCCGAAAGATGTAAGGGCGGGCTTCTGTTGTTTAGGAGGAGCACCTATGCCCATGCCGGGGAAGTTAAACGTTTCACCGAAAGGAGCCTCTCCGCCTTCTTCGGGGATCCCGAATTCTTCTTTTTCTTCGCCTTCCTCTTCGCCTCCGGGGAGCTCTCCTTTTTCCTTCGGCCCTTCTTCTTCGGCCATAAGAGAAAGGATCTTCTTTACGGCTTTATCGTATGTCACTTTCCTTTTCTGAAGCGCCTGTGAGGCGATGCTTTCGCCTTCTTTTATTATCCCGAGAAGTATATGCTCGCCTCCGACATAATTGAAACCCAGCTCTCTGGCGGAATTGTACGCGAGCTCAAGCACTTTGTTTGCCCTAGGGGAAAGGACTATCTCTTCCGGAGTTCCTTCGCCTCTTCCGATAAGGGATTCAACGTTAGAAAAAAGATCGATAATATCAACTTTCAGGCCGGTGATGACCTTATATGCCGCTCCTTCTTCTTTCAGGAGGCCAAGGAGCAGAAGTTCGGTCGTCAGGTGGTCATGCGAGAGGCGCTGGGCTTCTTCTCCGCCGAGTTTAATGACGTTCTGTGCTGCTTCCGAAAAATAGTCAAATATCCTGTTGGCGGGCCTTCTCTTAAAGAAACTGGTGAAGAGGTCGGGAAATTCAAAGAACCCCGGGAATCCCAGCTCATTGAAACCGCCGAATTCCCCGAGTTCGCCTCCAAGGATGCCAAGGTCAGCCGCGCAGTGTGAACAGAGGTGCTGTTCAACGCGCCTGCCATTGACTATTCTCGTGACATGGACGGTGGCCTGGCGTTGTTTGCAATTTTGGCAGAGCATAAGGCAAGCATTATACCTAAACGATCATCTTTTCGCAACTTGCTACGGCTATCGGTATATTATAGAATGCTTTTACCATGCTATTTAAAGACCTTCCCGATAAGAACGGCTACTTTGGCCAATATGGTGGCAGATTCGTGCCGGAAACTCTGATGAAACCGGTGCTTGAGCTTGAAGCTGCCTATAAAAAATTCAGGAACGAGCCAAAGTTCAAGAAAGAACTTCAGCATTATCTCCGTGATCATGTCGGCAGGCCTTCGCCGCTTTATTTTGCCAGAAAGCTATCACAGCTTTATAACGGTCAGATATATTTGAAAAGGGAAGACCTCTGCCTCACCGGCTCTCATAAAATGAACAACTGCATCGGCCAGATACTGCTTGCAAAAAGAATGGGGAAGAAAAGGATTATTGCCGAGACCGGGGCTGGACAGCACGGAGTTGCCACGGCTACTGCCTGTGCTTTATTCCATATGAAGTGCATTATCTACATGGGCGAGGAAGATGTGAAGCGCCAGGCCTTGAACGTCCGCAGGATGAAAGAACTTGGCGCCGAGGTCAGGCCTGTTGCATCGGGCAGCAGAACACTGAAGGACGCAGTCAATGAAACTTTGCGTGACTGGATGGCGAATGTTTCGGATACTTATTATCTTATCGGTTCGGTCATAGGCCCTCATCCGTATCCAATGATGATAAGGGATTTCCAGTCTGTTATAGGAAGGGAAGCAAGGGTTCAGATACTGGATATGGAAGGCAGGCTTCCGGATATCCTGGTGGCATGCGTGGGCGGCGGATCCAATTCCATAGGGCTTTTCCATCCGTTCCTTGATGATGCTTCAGTTAAGATGTTCGGTGTTGAAGCTGGAGGGACCGGCATGAAGCTCGGCAAAAATTCCGCAACGCTTGAGGTCGGCAGGGTAGGGGTGTTGCACGGCTCAAGGACTTATCTGCTTCAAACAAAAGACGGGCAAATAGCTTCCACCCATTCGATATCCGCCGGACTTGATTATCCCGGGGTAGGGCCCGAGCACAGTTACCTAAAAGATATCGGGAGGGTAAAATATGTCTCCGTATCGGACAGGGAAGCTATTGAAGGGTTCAAGCTTCTTTCAAAAATTGAGGGCATTGTCCCCGCGCTGGAATCATCGCATGCCATTGCTTATCTCAAGAAGCTGAAGTTTTCCAAAGATAAGATCGTGATAGTTTGTCTGTCCGGAAGAGGGGACAAAGATGCGGGTATTGTCGGAGGCTTTAAATGAGCAGGATAGCAGGAGCATTCAAGAAGAATAAAGCATTGATCATTTTTATCATGGCGGGAGATCCAAGCCTGGCCAGGACCGAACAGCTCGTTTACGAGATCGAAAAAGCAGGAGCCGATATCATCGAGCTCGGGATCCCGTTCTCCGACTCGATCGCTGACGGAACAACCATTCAAGGCGCCGCGTTGAGATCGCTTAAACAGGGGGTTTCGGCAAGCGATGTCATCAAGCTCGCATCAAAGATAAGAAAAAGATCGAAGATCCCGCTGATCCTGATGACAAGCTTCAATATCGTGTTCAGCTACGGCCTTGATAAATTCGCGAAGGATTCGATTTCCGCGGGAGTTGACGGATTAATACTTCCCGATCTTCCTCTTGAAGAAGGGGCCGTCGTAAAAAAGAACGGCCTTGACCTTATATTCCTGGTCGCTCCCAACTCTTCGGATGAAAGGATAAAGCTTGCCGCCGAAAGATCGTCGGGATTCATCTATGTGTTGTCATTGGCGGGCATAACGGGAGCAAGAAAAGAGCTGCATCTGGATATCAGGGATGTGATCGCGAAGTTGAGAAAACGCACGAAAACCCCGATAGCCGTCGGGTTTGGGATATCTAACGCGAAGCAGGCGGCCGAAGCGTCTAAACTGGCTGACGGAGTGATCGTCGGAAGCGCG
>JBDRDU010000040.1:0-19883 GCA_043820455.1 bacterium
TCAAGATAACAGTATGCGCCGTTGCCATCGGTCGTAAGCGAGATCGCTTTTCCGGAGTCTTTCAGCCTTAAGACGGCCGCATCCGCCGCGCCAGGAAGAGCAACGGTATTCGTCTGGACCATGTGATCGTATTGTTCATAGACCCATTTCTTGCTGGCTATGTCCGGGGAGGATATCAGCTGCATCAGGACCTTATTAAGGTCTTTCGGCGCTTTGATCTTCTTAAGGTCAAAAGCCTGGACTTTATCCAGATATTCCGGTCTTTCAAAAGGCCTCTCGCAAACGGGGCCTTCATCAGCAAGGGACCTGGAGGGAACTTCTGCTACGACCTTCCCGTTCATCCTGACTCTGACCAGCCCGTCGTCCGTGACCTTGCCGATATTAACGCAATTAAGCCCCCATTTATTGAAGGTCTTTTTCACTTTATCCTCGGTGCCGGGCTTTATGACAAGGAGCATTCTCTCCTGTGATTCGGAAAGCATTATCTCATACGGGGTCATTCCATCTTCTCTCTGGGGAACAAGGGATATATCCACGTCCATTCCCGTACCGGCTTTTGACGACATCTCGGATGTGGAGCAGGTCAGACCTGCCGCGCCCATGTCTTGCATGCCCACCAAATAGTCCTCGGTCAAAACTTCCAGGCAGGCCTCGATAAGCGATTTTTCGGTGAACGGGTCCCCTATCTGCACATTGGACCTTCTGGATTCCGATTCCTTGGAGAGTTCAACTGATGCGAAAGTAGCGCCGTGTATGCCGTCCCTGCCCGTTGAGGCGCCGACGTAAAGCACTGAATTCCCCACTCCGTGCGCCGCAGCCGTGATAACGCGCGGGCCTATTTCCGTGGCTTCGTGTCCTTTTCCCTTTTTCCCGTCCACCCTTACTATCCCTACGCACATCGCATTAACAAGGCAGTTGCCCGTATAACAATCATCAAAGTACACTTCTCCCGCAACGGTCGGCAGTCCCAGGCAATTCCCGTATCCAGCGATACCCGAAACAACGCCGCTGAACAGATACCTGTTCCTTTGATCTGAAAGAGGCCCAAACCTCAATGAATTAAGCCCCGCTATAGGCCTTGCGCCCATCGTAAATATGTCCCTCACAATGCCGCCGACCCCGGTCGCCGCGCCTTGATACGGCTCCACCGCGCTTGGATGGTTGTGAGATTCGATCTTCATGGAAATGGCAAGCCCGCCGCCGATATCGACTATCCCGGAATTTTCCCCCGGACCGGCAAGTACCCTGGGGGACCTCGTCAGGAATTTCTTAAGATAGCTCTTTGAGCTTTTATAGGAGCAGTGTTCGCTCCAGAGGACGGAATACATTCCCAGTTCCACGATGTTCGGGCGGCGACCCAGCGTCTTGACTATTTTTGCGAATTCTTCCTTTGTCAGCCCGTGCTCGGAGATTGTTTTGTTGGTGATCTCTATGTCCGGATTTTTCACTTCGGAAATATTTTACCATCTTTTCGTGCTGCTGTCTTTTTGATTTTAAGTGAAACTTTTGAAAAATTAAGCCGATGAATCAATGAAAGGAAACTAAACATGGAAAGCATGCCGACTGTTGGCCAATATTTTCGCGGTGGAAAAGTCATATTCAATATAGCTAGCTTAAGAGGAAAAAGCGGGCCGCTTCTTTCTTTGGGCGGAAGCAAATTCGCTGTAATGAGAAAAGAAGATATTCCTCTTGCTCCTTCGGAAAGGCTTGCTGCGATATCTCGAAGCAGGTTTGCAGGCCAGAGGATCATCGATCCTACCCTGCCGCCGATACAACCTTCCCGAACTTATTTAGAGACCGGAAAAATAGTGAAGATCGACGATCTTGTTGAAGCCGCAAAAAAACTGGGCGCCAAGTCCAGGATAGTGGTCGTTGGATCTGATTCCCGCCATATAACAGAAGCATTAAAAGAAGCGCATGAGGAAGGGCTTATTGGAGAGCCGATATTGATCAAAAATGATGATAAGGATGCTGCTACCGAGGCCGTAAAATTGATACTAAATGGACAGGCGGAGATATTACTGAAAGGTACCGCATCGACCGCTACCGTCATGAAGGCGGTCCTGGGAAGTGAATTAAAGGACAGCGACCTATTAAGTTTTGTGTCCCTTTTGGATATCCCGAGCCGCCGCCATAACAAACTTACCCTAATGACGGATACAGGATTGTGGACCCTTCCCTGGTTTTTTGACAAAAAAGATGAGAAAGAAATACGATACCTGTTCACGGACCAAGTGATCAAACAAAAGAATTTGTTGATCGAGAATGCCCTGGCCATCGCACGCCTTCTGGGCATAGTAACACCAAAGATCGGCCTGCTAACAACAATAGAAACCCCCACTCCTAGGGTCCCGGAAACCTTGGACACTCAAAATATTTCCGGTTCGGATTTCGGGGAAGCGATCGTGGAAGGGCCGATGGACTTTAGCATTGCTGTCTCACCTGAAGCCGCCAAGACCAAAAAGTGGGGCGGCAGAATTCAAGGCGATGCCGACATCCTTGTTTTCCCGGATATAAATGCGGGGAACATATTCTATAAATCGGTCAAAGAATGGATCGTGGGAGCAAAGATAGCTCACATAATCGTCGGGGCAAAGGTCCCCATAATAATCACATCAAGGGATGATTCGGCGAAAACCAAACTGCATTCGATCGCTCTGGCGCTTCTAATGGCAGAGGACAGAGCTAAATCTTTCTGACATAAAGTGAAATTTTAGGGAAATAGGCGCGATATATAAGTGGAAAAGGAAGGTTCATGAATACAATTCGCGGATTTATTACAACTACCAGAAACTTGATCCCCGGTCTTGGGATCAAGCCGTTCACCGATTGTAATCTTCAGCGTCTTTTCAGTAATAAAAAGATCTCCTTGCCTCCTTCTATCCAGATCCGCTCCCTGCTTAAATCTTTTGGGATCGCAACTTATGGCGAAGCCAGAAAGGCGGCAAGCCGCCTTGAAAAACTGGGGATAAGAGAGATCCAAATAGAGCCTGAGGTAAACATAGAAAAGGCGATCATCGACAAAGAAACCCTGATGAATGTTTTGGGAAAATATATCGATCAAGAGCAGCGGCTTGAAAAAATTATCGCGAGGAATATGGGGCTAAGGTCTTACTGGATCGAGGGAGAAGATCTGATCTTAGCGCAGAAAATAGGTCTTGATGTAAAAGTAGATAAAGCAAATACTGAAAAGATGCTCAGGGCTCTTGTTTCAAACCTGACCCGAAATACCCCTACTCAACCTTAAACTTATAGGCCAGAATTAATAATCGGCAGGTCTCGGCGTCAAAATTCCCAACTTTAACTTTAATTCCCTGATCAAATAAATCCTTCTGGAAAGCAATCAACCCTTCTCGCAGCGTGAAAATAAAAGCGTCTCTCTCCGCACCCGGGAAGAAACCGCCTAAATACTGTTCCAATGTCCCTGTTCCTATGGCTTGATCAAGTTTTTTCCATTCTTTATCTGAAACCTGAGCCGGTTTTTTGAGGCAGCCCAGCTCTTTAAGTAAGCTGGCAGTTTCCAAGGCAAGACGGGGAGCATGGTTGGCAGATGTATTCCCGAAAATTCTCGCGAATTCATCTGAATAAATTTTCATCGAAGAGATGCTTTCATCCCCGCCTTCAAGAGGTTTTCCGTTGGCCAGGTCTTGAACAGACTGTTTAAAGCTGCCGGCCCCTAAAGAGGTGGCATTGAACGGCATGCCGGGCATGCTTAAGGTAAGTGTAACTACGCCTCCGATCTTAGAGAAATAAAGAAGCTTTTCTCCGATCTTCTTCAATCCAATATCTCTCAGGGCATAACCGGACAGATTGACGGCCAGTTTGCCTCCGTAATAGCCCGTTACCGGCTTATCCAGCGCCGCTCCCACAGTTCCCAAGCCATTCATCACTTTAGAATTGATCACCGATCCGAAGGTTTCAGAGTTTTTATAAAGGAAAGTAAAGAGTTCGTTAGAGATCTTACTTCCCCCGATGCCGCCTAAAATATTCATAGTTCCCTTAAGCCAGGCCGGTCCGGGAATTAAATTGGCTAGCTTTGCGCCACCCACAAATCCTCCCAGCCCGGTGATCCCGCCAGATAAAACCGGCCCCCGCTGTCCGGAGGGGGTGGCCTCAAGCTGCCAGAGCGTAGGAAGAATGATCGCCAGGTTGGTGGCAGCAGAGGGATTAAAATTAAGGAAGCTCTGTCCGGCTCCTTTCATCAGCCCGAATTTGGCCCAACCTAATCCGGAATCTTTCATGTCGCTGAGGGTTTGGCCAAGAGTGACTTCTCCCTGGCGAAGCTGATTTAAAATACTAAAAGGCGCTTCCGCAAAAAAACCGATCAGGCCGCCTCTGGTAGCGGAGTAAATGACAGCTCCTGTCTTACATGCCAAAGTTCCCCCGGGCGCTCCCTGATCTAAATAGAAGAGGGTGGCTTTCACCCCTTTCTTTTGCATCAGACTTTTCTGCTTGAGGACCTCCGCATATTTAACAACTTCCTTAAGGGTCTCCTCATTTTTAATTTCAGCTCCCGCTCCGGTAAGAGAAATACCGGAGTATTTGGCATTCTTTCCCCGGCCGATCTGGGTCAGATCTACGGTTGCCTTTCCATCTTTAACCGCTTTCGGATGCTCTCTTATATAGCTTTCCATCAGCTCTTTTCCTGACTGAGACATCCGGCTTAACTCTTTCAGCGGAATTTCCACAATGAACTGTTGATTTAAGGCTTGGTTAAACTCATTTACGGCCTTATTTAGGTTTTTCATGTCCACCCGACCCAAAAGATAGAATTCTTCGCTCCTGGAACCGTGGCGGTAAAAGGTGATCCCATGTTTTGCAAAAACTTCTCTGCCCGCCTTAAAAATTCGCTCATGAAGAATGGTCTCGATGCACTTGTTCCCAAAAACTTGGCCGTAACTTTTCCTCCAGGCCGAAAATTTATCACCATCAAAGAAGAATACTGAGCCAGGCTTTTCGCTGGCTAAAGCTTTATTAAAATCGGCCAGGAAAGCCTGATAGTTTAAAAGGCCGGAGTCAGGTTCAATATATTTGAGAGAATAGGCCTGGCGGGTCACATCTTTTACTTCTACTTTAGAGAGTTTGGGAAAGAGGCCTCCTATTTCTGACTCTAAAGAATTGATCAAATCTAATCTTAAATCGGTAGCGTTGGCTGCTCTTCCCGTTTCTTTGCCTTTCGGCGTAAATATGCCGACTTTTCCGTCATTAACCTGATTTATAGTCCGCCCGATAAATGCCAGGTATTCGTTGACGTTCATCTGGCCGGATTGATTGTATTCAACTGCGGCTAACTTGGAGTTCACCTTGAAGGAAGAGCCATTAATTATCACACGTCCCATCTCGGCTTCAAGACTTTTAAGACTGGCCTTAGAGTTAATCCCTTTCGTCGTTCTAACGATGAACGTGGCTCCTTCCCTATAGATCTTGACTTCGATCTTCTCTTTTTGGGCCCAAGCCAAGATCTGCATTTCTGTCTGCTGTAAGGCGTAGTTTCCTTCCTTCTTGCCATGTATGTCATTTATCTTCTTTAAAGAGAGATTTACAATGAGATCCGTTATTGGATCTCCATTTTTAAATTGAGCCTCGGTATCTCTTATGAGAGCATTTTTGCTATGCCCGGCAATTGGATCGCGTCCCAACTGTTCAAGGTAATCCAGGACCTGCACATTGGTTGGGGCACATCCGCTCGAAAAAGAAACAGCAGAGCTATCCACAACAGATGGAGAAGCCCCCGGATCTTTATTTGGCGCAGGTTTTTTCCCGCTTCCCTTATAAGCCGGCGGATTAATTTTATTCGTATATAGTCGGACATCCATAATAATATTCACCTTATATAAACCCACTTTGCCTTACTTTTTAAGGCAATTTGTGGGCAATACCTTCTACCTATATTATCGTAACAACACCCCCAAGACTTGCAGAGAAAATGGGCATATTTTTGGCGGAAATATAACAAATTTGAGGGCAATTTTTCAGCTAAACCCAGAGGCTTGCGCTGAATCCGCCAAAGGGGATATTTTGTTCCCGATCATTCCTTGTTTTTTGATTTTAAGTGAGGTTTTTAAAAATATAAGCGATATGAAGCTCTTTAATCTAAGACGATCCCGTTTCGGCCATTATTTTTGACAGTATACAAGCGCTCATCGGCAAGTTTTCTCAGTTCTTCTTTGCTGGAAGCATCTTTCGGGAATTCTGCGGCCCCTATGCTGAGCTGGATCCCAAATGAGTTCATATCTCGTAATATCCTTTGAAGAACCTTTTTTGCTTCCTGCTTGCTCGTCTCAGGAAAAATGATGGCGAACTCGTCGCCGCCGATCCTGCATGCCTTATCAATCTTGTTGCGGATATGTTTACGGATCACATCAGCCAGTTCCCGAAGGGCCATGTCCCCTTCGTTATGCCCTCTTGTATCATTATAAATTTTAAAATTGTCAAAATCGATGTAAGCCACCGTAAAACAATGCTTATAACGGTTGGCCCTTTCTTCTTCCTCGCTAATATATTTATCAAAAGACCTGCGGTTGTGCAGTTCGGTCAAAGAGTCCAATGCAGCCTGCTCATAAAGCACTGCCTTGTCAAAAACGCCGGGCAATATCTTCAGGGCGAAATACCGAATAACATCAACATCGTCTTTGCTGAATGTCCCTTCAAGCAATGCCGCGCCGAAAGGCTTATTATCCTTTAAGAGATAAGGGAACGCCAAAAGCCCGCCGGCCGCATCATGTACTATTTCTTTGCCTGCACCTGCCCTTTTTATAATGTCCTTTTGCTTATCATCAAGATCGTTCTCTGCAAGCAGCTGTTCCTCAAAGCTTTTCTTCGGCTGATAAGGGCTCATCTTCACGTTCATGTCCCCCGGATCCGACCCGATGATCTTTGAGAACAACACTTTTCCCGGCAATATCATTGGGAGTAATTCCGTGGTGATCTTAAGCACCAACGTTTTCTGATCGAATCCCGCCACATCCTCCATTATCTGATAAAGCTGCAGCTGCCTGTCGGCAAGAGAAGCGGGAGCGGAAAGGTTAGTCCCTGCAAGATACGTCCTGTTTTGCACTATTCCTGGGATCGACATTCCCTGCGGCAGCACGATCTGAACGCTTTTAGGCACGATCAGATTGGCCATTTTCACCCTGAGCTTGCCCAAGGTCCCTAATGGTGTTCTTCCAGTTAAACTTATTCTTTGTATCATATTGCTTATCGTTCCCATTATTTATCGTCCTTCTTTCAGGGAAATTTCACTTATTTTCAAAAGTGCTCTTGCGGGAATCCTTTCGAGCCTTTCCGGGATCGGATCGATCGGAAGAGTAATGGTAAATTTTGCGCCTTTGCCGCTCTCGTTTTCCGCCGATATGCTGCCTCCATGGTCACTTACTGTCTGCTCGGCCACCGCCAGCCCGATGCCGGAGCCTCTCGCCTTGGTATAAAAGAGCTTGAAAATATTCGGCATGTCCTCTTTTTTGATCCCCGGACCGGAATCTGATATCTGAACGATGATCTCTCTTTTATCTTCACTTAGGAAAGTCCTTAGTTCCAGCTTTTTTTCGGTCGATCCATTTTCCTCCGCGAACTCGTTCATCATCTTAATGGCATTGAAGATGATGTTGTAAAAAACTCTCTGTAATCCGGCTGTGGCCGAAAGACAAGGGAGATCCGGTCCCAGGTCCTCAATGACCGTCAAATCAGGATTTTCCCTGGCCAGAGGAGCCAGGACATTTTTTAACAGAGCATTCACATTCACGGGCTCTTTAACGGGTTTTCCGTCCAGATTCATAAGGGTTTCGCTTATGATCCGCTGGACCGAGGTCAATCCGGGAAGGAGATCCCATTGACCAAAATATTCCTCAAAGAACTTGTTGGAGGTCAGGTCTTTTATTGCCTTTTCGACATCCTTGTAATCGCTTTCAATAGAGGACAAGCTCGCCTTCCATCCCTTTATGCTCCTTGAACCGCCTTTTTTTGTATGCGCGACCGAATGGAATAAATCATGCGTTCGAGCGCTTATATCAAAGAGCTGGTCATGCGACCTTTTAAGTTTCCCAATTTCCTCCGCGCTTATGCTTGACAGGATATTTGCCTTTTCGATCTTATGCAGGAGTATATTCAGTGCGCCGACTACGGGAGTGACCTGGTTTATCAGATCGTATGCCTTCTCGCTGCCATGAGAAACACCGCTAACAATGATCCTAGCCCGTTTAAGGCTTCTTGAATTAGTGATGCGATGCTCAACCATCGCACTCGTAGGTTTAGTTAACCCGCAAATGGCGTACTTTTTAGAGGTAATAGAGTTAATTTTAATGTTCATGGATTTGTATGCCTTATTCCCCTCTATCATATATATCGTCAAATTCGATCCAAAATTTCAGCTGTAAAAAGTGAAATTTCCAGGGATTAGTTACGACAAATAGGTGGAGGGCAAAATCGTGGAAATAGGGAGATTGTCACAAAAATCTTTGATATTACGTGGGAAGCTGCAAACGATCATCCCTATCTATTCCATAAATTCCACTTTCAACTCGATCTTCAACGGCAAGCCCACACTGCTGCCGACCATTGGAGGCCCAAAAATAAAATTTCCTTCGCTTATGCCTGAAGTAGCCGGCTTGAAGAAACACCTTGCCAACGGAGAAACCTTGTTCAGAAAGTGGGAGAACGACAAAAAACTTCTTTCCTTACTCAAGCAGGCTGATATGGAATTCGACAAAGTGCTCATTATGGCACCGAACAACATCATCGCACTCTTCAACAGCTCGGCCTGTTCCTTTAACCTGGGGAAATTGAAAGATGCGGAAGTTTCCCTCAGGTCCCTCATCCGGGTCTCTGCCGATTTAGCTCTCCCATATATATATCTGGGAAAGGTCTTAGACCGACAAGGTAGATCAGGCGAGGCAAAGGAAATGTTGGATGCAGTCGGGAATGCAGAAGGGATAGTACTTGATACGAATGAATGTAAAATGGAACGCGTGTCCTGCAATGATAGATTGGGCAGCAGCCTTCTTGATGCGAACAGGCTTCTTGCGGCGATCCCGAATTTTCGCCTTTTTGCCGACAGCCAGGCGGCCCTGGAAAAGTTTTTAGATGTCATCATCGAGGCGGATCTGGGAGATCGCAGCGGAGCACGTAATTTGTACCAATTGGGGTCTATGTATCTATACGGCGGCCGGAACCTGCTTCTGGCCGAAAGAGCTCTCCTAAGAGAAGTGGAGAAAAATCTGAAATTGGCTGACAGTTACGGCGATCTGGGTGAAGTTTTCGAGCGCCGTGAAATGTTTGAAGGGGCTGTTAAGTTTTACCGCCGATCCCTGGAATATGATCCCAAGATATCCTACATTCAAGAGAAGCTCTTTGACTGCCTTCTGGCTATGGACCGATATGAGGACGCCCTTGACGCCGTTAAGGAAGGATTGAGACAAATCCCTGCCAAAGCAAACCTTCTATATAGGCGGGGCGAACTGTACAAACTCATGGCGGAAGACGGAAATGTCAGCCCTTTCACTAGAAATTATTACTATACTATTGCCAAAGAAAATCTCCAAAGTGGCATCCGCAATCACAATAATGAGGAAGATGACGCTTCGTGGAAGTCACTGGCAGAAAAAAGTTTGCAAGAGGTCGATACGTGGCTGGAAAAAAATCACTAATCAGGCCATTCGCCTTGGCTCGTGCAGCGCTTCTCTGTTATTTCTGGCATACTTGAACAGCGCATAGACAAGATTGGTCAATTCTTCTTTGGTTAAATCTGCTTTATTTATCTCCTGGGTAAAAATATAATTTCCTTTTTTAATGGGCCAACTGCCACGGTTTTCTTCAATTATGATGCTGTCCAGAAAATTGAAGAACTTCTTTGCCGATCCCGGATGCGCATTTGTCCAGTCGTTTTTCTCCAAGCCGGCTCCGTGCCGCTGCAGGTCGCGCGCGTAAGTTAGGGCGCGATCAGGATCTTTGTCTACCAGTTTCCGCACATCATCGAAGCTTCCTTTTAAGACCATATCCTGAGCGGTGCTAAATTCCTGTTGATCAGCTACAACTCCGATGGCTATAGGAAGAATGTTCAATGCAAATGAGAAAAATGTCCCTGCCATCCCCCCTGTCTTTGCAGTGCTCCGCGCAGCCCCCCCTTCCACATCTCGCAGGCTAAGAGTTTTTGCTTCACTTCCATTCCCATATGTTATCGTGCCTTTTGTATTACTTGGCCTTAAATATTCCTTCCATATCTTTGAAGGGTTTTTTATAACTTCTTTAAATTGCGAAAGTCTTCCAACGGCAACCTGCTGTCCTTTTCCTCCATATTGAACTTTGACCATTTCTCCTGTTTTTGAAGCACCATACAGCTTAGCAGTTATTGCATCAATTAAACCGATTGTCTTGCTCTGCGAAAGGGTCAGTTCAATATTAGTGGTCTTTCCGCAGCTCTCAATTAATCTTGAGTTTGTAGTTACATTAAATCCCCTTTGCCTCATTGTACGTATAAGCTCTTTGCAATCGGCAGTGTCGAAGGTCATGCTCCAATTCGGTCCACTTCGGTAAGGCTGGACCGTCACATTCCCGATCTTTACCTTTCCTATTTTCATACTCCCCATTCCTTTTATCCCTCCAATTACAACAGCTAACAACCCTATTTTCTTGGGATCCAGTTTATCGGAATTGGGAGTATCCGCTTTTCCTTTATCTTTCAACTCTTTCTTTAAGGGGCTTTGGAGAGATTGGGATGTTATAGTAACTCTATCACCTTTATCATCACTACATAAAACATTATTAATTTGCGATCCCGAGGTTCGCTGCAGGGTTTTTGCGGGAATATTCAGCTTCCAGCCTGCTTGGATATAGTTCTCATTTTTGATCAAACCCTTATTGGCTTCCACCAGATCCTTTACCGTTACGCCAAAACGCTCGGCTATCTTGGCCAGCGTATCCCCGCTTTTAACTGAATAGCTGTTTTTATTTTCTATTTTATTATTCCCGCCTGAATTTACCGGAAATACTCCCATATTCAATACCTCCTGAGATCAATAAGCGCTACTACATATATATCGTCTTAGCGCCCATAAAACTTGCATAGGAAATGAAGGCAATTGAGGGCGATTGAAGGCAAAACATAAGTGCCCTGAGGGGAAAGTAAATTAGGAATGGAATGGTTTCTTTTTAGCCCCCGACACTAAACGTGTCGGCTCTGTTAATTTTATTGTTTTAGACCGTTTCTTATGGAACCGCGACAGCCTGTCCCGACTTTATGTCGGGATTTAGTCGCAGGTTCCTTTATCGTGCTTATCCTGCGGCCTTTTTGGAGAGGTTTATCCTGCCCTGATCATCTATCTCGACGACTTTTACCTTTATCTCATCGCCGACCTTAACAACATCTTCCACCTTTGCAACGCGCCGCTCTGCAAGCTGCGATATATGTACCAGGCCTTCTTTGCCCGGCATTATCTCCACGAACGCGCCGAAATTCATTATCCTGGTAACTTTTCCAAGATATGTCTTCCCGATCTCCGCTTCCGCGGTCATGCCCTCGATAATGTTCTTTGCCGCCTCGGCACCCTTCACGTCTGCCCCCGTAATAAAGACCCTGCCGTCATCCTCGATGTCCACCTGGACGCCGGTCTCCTCTATTATCCTCTTTATGTTCTTTCCGCCAGGGCCTATGACAAGCCCTATCTTATCTATCGGGACAGAAAGCGTTATGACGCGCGGAGCGAATTGGGAAAGCTCCTGCCGCGGGTTTGATATTAATTCCGTCATCTTTGAAAGTATGAACGCCCTTCCCAGCTTTGCCTGCTCAAGCGCTTTCCTCATGATCTCGATTGAAATGCCTTTTATCTTTATGTCCATCTGGAGCGCGGTAATGCCTTTTGAAGTGCCGGCGACCTTAAAATCCATATCCCCGAGAAAATCTTCAATTCCCTGGATATCGGAAAGAACCGCAACCTTATCGCCTTCCTTGATAAGCCCCATTGCAATGCCCGAGACCGGAGCCGAAATGGGAATGCCGGCATCCATCAATGCCAGAGTGCTTCCGCACGTTGATGCCATGGAAGTCGAGCCGTTCGACATAAGGATCTCGGACACTAGACGGATCGTATAAGGGAATTTTTCCTCCGGCGGCAGAACAGGAAGAAGCGCCCTTTCGGCAAGCGCCCCGTGGCCGATCTCGCGCCTCCCCGGACCCCTCAGCGGCCTTACCTCGCCCACCGAGAACGCGGGGAAATTGTAATGATGCATGTACCTTTTTTTACTTTCCGGCTCCAATCCCTCTATACGCTGTTCTTCGCCCATGGCCCCAAGAGTTGCGACCGTCATGACCTGGGTCGTTCCTCTTGTGAATATCGCAGAGCCGTGCACCCTTGGGAGAAGCCCTACTTCACATGAAATGGGCCTTATATCTTCGAATTTCCTGCCGTCCGGCCTGATGTGCTTATTTATGATCATGTCCCTGACGATCTTCTTCTCTATGCTCTTTATGACAGCCTTAACATCGTAAGGCCGTTCCTTTACGATCTCGGCAAGCTCCCCTTTTTTCATGCTTGCGATCGCATCCTGCTCGATCTTTTTAAGTTCGTTATTTTGTTTTTCTCTGTCCGTTATCTCCAGAGCGGCAGATATCTTTTTTGAAGCAAGGTCATTGATGCACTTCTCTATGTCTTTATTGGGTTCGTACAGCTTTGGCTGCAGCTTCGGATTTCCGGCAAGCTTTGCGAGTTCTTCCTGAAGCTTTATGACGTCCTTTATGCGGGAGTGCGCAAGCTCAATGGCGGACAAGACGACATCTTCCGACACTTCATCGGCTCCCGCCTCCACCATCATTACCGCGTCTTTCGTTCCTGCGACAATTATGTCAAGTTCGCTCTGCTCCATCTGCTCGGAATTCGGATTTATGATGAGTTTGTCCCCCACTTTGCCCACTCTCACGGCCCCCGCGGGCCCCATGAACGGGATATCCGATATCGTAAGCGCGGCAGAAGCCCCTATCATGGCAAGGACATCCGGGGCATTATCCTGATCGACTGACAGAGGGGTAACGACTATCTGGACCTCATTGCGGAAATTATCGGGAAAAAGCGGCCTTATGGGACGGTCGACCAACCTTGATGTTAAGATCGCTTTTTCCGTGGGACGCCCTTCCCTTTTGAAGAATCCACCCGGGATCTTTCCCGCGGCGTAAAGTTTTTCCTCGAAATCAACCGTCAACGGGAAGAAATCCACCGTTTCCTTGGGCAGTTCGCTTGCCGTGGCAGTGGCAAGGACCATTGTGTCGCCAAGCCTTACTATTACGGCCCCGCCCGCCTCCCTTGCTACACGGCCGGTTTCCAGGGAAAGTGTTTTGCCGTCAAAATCCATTTCAACTTTTTTTATCATAAGTTACTTTTTAAGCCCCAAGCTGGAGACAAGCGTGGAATATTTCTTAATATCCTTCCTGTGGAGATAATTCATGAGCCTCTTGCGGTGGCCGACCAGCATAAGGAGCCCGCGCCTGGAATGATGGTCTTTCCTGTTCTCTTTCAGGTGACTAAGAAGCTTATTTATCCTCTCGGTCAATATAGCTATTTGAACTTCGGGAGATCCTGTATCGGATTCCTTCCTCCTGAATTTTATTATCAATTCTGTTTTCTTTTCTTTCTTTATCGACATGACGCCTCCTCACACAAGTCATTTCGCAAAACAACTCAGTAATATTAACACCACCTTTCCGATTTGTAAACAAGATTTCCGCACAGGTAGAGCGGGAACAAATATGATATACTACTAACCGATGAAGAAATTTTTACTTTTGATATGTGCTTTTGCCTTTTTACTTTTACCTTTTGACTTTGCTTTCGCCGCGGAGATGAAATTCGGCTCCTTGAACGTTTTCTCAAAGGTCCCGGTGGCAAAGATATATGTGGATGGAAAAGTAGAAGGTACGGATTCTGCGCAGATAAAAGAGATACAGGCGGGCACCCACTTCCTTAAGGTCACTTCGGGAGAGGCAACGGCGGAAGCAGTTCTTTATGCAGAGCTGGTGGAAATAAAGCCCGGCGAAGTGACAACGATATATGTCACCGAAAAAGGGCTGGAGGGGCAAAAAAGAGGCCCGGCCGAAGAACAAGTTGACGTCTTCAAGACAAAAAGGGTGATCGACTACAGCAAAGAAATGCACACCGGCTGGTACATTAAGCCGGCATATGAGTCCGCTCTATATTACAACCTTGATTCCCCATCGCTTGATTATTACGCTTCATCTTTCGGGCTGGGACTGGGTTTCAGGCTGCCTATCGCCCCTGGCTTAGATTTCTCCCTCGAAATGGAGCGCTCCCAGCTTACATCATCAAAAGCAACCTGGTACTTTATGCCCATAACGGCGAATATCCAGATAAGCTACCTTCCCAGCCCTTATTTCAGGGGCAAGCAGTTCTTCGGCCTGGGGCTTGGATATTACATGACGGACCTTGAAACGGCCCTGAAGCAGAACCTTACCGCCCTGGGATATCATCTTTTCTACGGTCTTGAGATGCCCGCGGGCGACAAGAACTCCATTTTTTTCCAATTCGGCTATCACGCGGCGGACCTGACCCGCTATAACTATACGCTTAATGGCGCTTACGCTTCGGTGGGCTACAGATGGGACGTTCTGGAATAAATTCCCGTTGCGCGAATACGGCGATCATGATAAGATATCGCCCTGTTCGTTGGAGGAACGAAAATGAAAGACGATATACATCCAAAATATTTTAAGACCACTGCTACCTGCGCGTGCGGGGCAACATACGACATCGGCTCGACAAATGAGAACATAAGAGTGGATATTTGTTCCAACTGCCATCCCCTATTCACAGGCAAGCAGAAGTTCATGGACGCCGAAGGAAGGGTGGAACGCTTTAAGAAGAAATATTCCAAAGTTGCCGCCGCGGCCCCCGCAAAAAAGCCCAAAAAACGAAGATAAATACTCCCCTTGCCGAGACATAAATGCTTTTAAATAAATTAGGGTCCATTGAAAAAAGATTTACCGAACTGGAAGACCTTCTTGCCTCTCCCAAAGTCATCTCCGATAAAGAAAAATATCAAGCCCTTTCCAAGGAGCATTCGGACATAAAAACCATCGTATCCAAATTCAGGGAATACAAAAAAATAAAATCGGAAATGGACAACCTGAAAGCGATGACCAGGGACAAAGAAGTAAGGGAAATGGCAGAAGCGGAGCTAAAAGAACACGAGAAAAAAGAGCATACCCTCTCAACAGAGCTGGAATACCTGCTTCTTCCCAGGGACCCGAACGATGAAAGGGATATTTTCATGGAAATAAGGGCCGGCACGGGCGGAGAAGAAGCAGCGCTTTTCGCAGGACAACTTTTAAGGATGTTCTTAAGGTACGCTGAACGCAAGGGCTTTAAAGCGGAGATAATAAACGACACCCCGACGGGTCTGGGCGGCTACAAAGAAGCCGTTATCGCCGTTCACGGCAAAGGCGCTTACGGTCTATTAAAATATGAAAGTGGGACGCACCGCGTCCAAAGAGTGCCCGCGACCGAAGCAAGCGGCAGGGTGCATACTTCTGCCGCAACGGTGGCAGTAATGCCGGAAGCGGAGGAAGTAGACCTTAAGATAGATGAAAGGGACCTGAGGGTGGACACTTTCAGGTCGGGCGGCGCCGGGGGCCAGAACGTGAACAAGGTCAGCTCTGCCATCAGGATAACGCATGTCCCCACAAATACCGTCGTCGTGTGCCAGGATGAGCGAAGCCAGCACCAGAACAGGGCAAAGGCAATGAACCTTTTAAGGTCTCGTCTGCTGGATGAAAAGAAAATAAAGCAAAAAGGTGAAATGGACGAACTGCGGCGCGTACAAATAGGCAGCGGCGACAGGAGCGAGAAAATAAGGACATATAATTTCCCGCAGAACCGCGTTACGGACCACAGGATCGGGATTTCCCTTTATAAAATAGATGCGATCATGGACGGGGATATGGATGAGATGGTAGAAGCGCTTGCTATTGCAGATAAAACCGCGAAGCTTGAAAAATCCAAACATGCCAAATGAACTCTGGACTATAAAGAGGCTCCTTGACTGGACCACGGATCATTTCACGAAGCATCAGATCGAGAACCCCCACCTTGAAGCCGAGATCCTTCTGGCGCACGCCCTCGCCACGGAAAGGATAAAGCTTTACATTGATTTTGAAAAGGAGCCGGACAGAGTGGCTCTCGAGATATTCAAGGGTTTTATAAAAAGAAGGACAAAAAGGGAGCCGGCCGCCTATATCACAGGGAACAAATATTTCATGTCCCTTGCTTTCAAGGTCACTCGGGATGTCCTTATTCCCAGGCCGGAAACGGAGCTTCTCATTGAGAACGCAATAGAGCTGTCAAAGACTTTTGACCGGGTATCCGCGCTGGACATCGGCACAGGCTCGGGGGCAATAGCCGTATCATTGGCCAGGTTCATTGATAATATGGATATCTGCGCGACCGACTCGTCCCAAAAAGCGCTTGAGCTCGCTCTGGAGAACGCAAAAAAACACGGCGTGGAGAGCAGGATCAAATTCACGGAAACCAACCTGTTCCCGAAAGAAATACAGAAATTTAATATTATCATATCAAACCCGCCTTACATCAAGACCGCCGATATCCAAAATCTCGCGCCTGAGATCAGGGACTTTGAGCCCATCGCCGCCCTTGACGGAGGAGCTGACGGGCTTAATTATTACCGAAAAATAGCTGAACAGGCAGAGACTTATTTAAAGGATGACGGATATCTGCTCCTTGAGATCGGAGCGGGCCAGTCAAAGGACGTAGTCGGCATTATCAATGACAAGCTCAAACCCAAAAGCATCCGCGTCAAAAAGGACCTGAGCGGGCTCGACAGAG
Source organism: bacterium (assembly GCA_043820455.1). Lineage (GTDB taxonomy): Bacteria > Margulisbacteria > WOR-1 > CAVSGV01 > CAVSGV01 > JBDRDU01. The sequence continues at coordinate 16,839 of JBDRDU010000040.1, forward strand.
TGGTGATCGCTTCTGGTTTTTCCGCATCCTGAAAATCTTATTGCAAACGAAAAACGATGCTGATATAATAACCCGCCAGAGGCGGACAGGCTTTTTGTAATTTTTAGCGGGAGGTAGCATAAATTGTCAGTTATCACAATGAAACAGCTTCTTGAAGCAGGCGTGCACTTTGGACACCAGAGCAAGCGCTGGAACCCGAAAATGAAGAAGTTCATCTATTCATCCAGGAACGACATACACGTAATAGACCTTCACAAGACCATTCCCCTCATAGAAAAAGCCTATCATTTCGTCAAAGACATTGCAGCGAAGAACGGTAATGTCCTGTTCGTGGGGACAAAAAAGCAGGCGCAGGAAGCCATTGAAGAGGAAGCCGGCAGATGCGGCATGTTCTACGTGAACCAGAGGTGGCTTGGCGGGACATTAACGAATTTTAAGACTCTTAAAAAGAACATCGCAAAAATGAAGGACATAGAAAAAATGGAAGCTGACGGCACGTTCGAGAAGATCACAAAGAAGGAAGTTGCCGGTATTAAAAGAGAATACAATAAGATAGTCAAAGGCCTCGGCGGAATAAGGGAAATGACAGCCATGCCCGCTGTCATGTTCGTGATAGATTCCAAAAAGGAAATAATCGCTATAAAAGAAGCGAAGCGCCTGGACATCCCGATAGTGGGCGTCGTTGACACGAACTGCGATCCCGAAGAGGTGGATTACCCCATACCCGCCAATGATGACGCGATAAAATCCATAAAGCTTTTAACATCCCTGATCGCCGATGCCGTAATGGCCGGGCGCCAGGTATTGAAGCCCACCGAGGCTTCCATGGAAGAGATCGCAGTGCCGGTAGAACTGGAAGAAGCGGAAGTACTGGGACAGGAAGAACAAATGGAAGCGATAGCCGCTGCAAAGCTTAAGCTGGAGGAAGAACAGGCAAAAGGAGAAAAGAGAGTTGGTTTCTAAGGCGGAAATAACGACCGAAACCGTAAAAGCGCTAAGGGAAAAGACCGGCGTCGGGATGATGGACTGCAAAAAAGCCCTTCTGGAATCCGGCGGGGACATGGAAAAAGCAGTGGATCTCCTTAGGGCGCAGGGATTGGCCGCCGCCGCCCGCAGGGCGGGCAGAGTGGCAGCCCAGGGCGTCGTGGACAGCTACATACACATCGGGGGGAAAATAGGTGTTCTGGTGGAGATAAACTGCGAAACGGATTTTGTGGCAAGGAACATTGAATTCCAGTCATTCGTGAAGGACATAGCCATGCAGGTAGCGGCTTCAAACCCGCAGTACGCATCCAGGGAAGATGTTCCGGACGGGATCGTGGCCCACGAAAAAGAAATACTGAAAAGCCAGGTGCTTGCGGAGGGCAAACCCGAAAAAGTGGCCGAGAAGATCGTGGAAGGACGGCTTGAAAAGTTCTTCAGCGAAGTATGCCTCATGGACCAGCCGTTCATAAAAGATCCGAAAAAGACCATAAAGGACCTTCTTGGGGAATTCTGCGCGAAGATCGGCGAGAACATAGTCATCAGGAGATTCACAAGGTACCAACTGGGCGAAAAGTCCTGAAAAAATGTCCAAGAAAGCCGTCCTCATTGATGGTAACAGCCTAGCTTACAGGGCTTTTTACGCGCTCCCGGACACCATGAAGACCTCTTCCGGCACCGTAACGAACGCTGTCTACGGATTCACGACGATGCTCCTCAAGATTCTCGATAAAAAGCCCGACTTTGTCGCCATAGCTTTTGACACGGCCGCACCCACGTTCCGCCACAAGCAGTACGCCCGGTATAAAGCGACAAGGCAGAAATCCCCCCCTGCCCTTCACGACCAGATGCCCCTCGTAAAGAAGATGGCCCAGGCGTTCGGCCTGCAGATCTTCGAGCTTGACGGGTTCGAGGCGGACGACATAATCGGCACTCTGGCGAAAGCCGCGGAAGAAAAAGGCTGCGACGTTGAGATAGTCACCGGCGATCTTGACGCGCTGCAGATGATAAACGACAAAATAAAGGTCCTGACCACAAGGAAAGGCGTTTCGGACATTGTTATTTACGACGCCGATGAGGTAAAAAAAAGGTTCGGCATAACTCCGTCGCAGATAGTGGATTTTAAGTCCCTTAAAGGCGACGCATCCGACAACATTCCCGGCATAAAAGGCATAGGGGAAAAGACCGCCGCCGACCTTCTTCAGAAATTCGGCACTCTGGAGAACCTCTTGAGCAATATTGACAAGGTGGAGAACCAGAAACTGAGAGAAAAAATAAGAGCAGGGAGGGCGGACGCCGAAGACAGCAGAAAGCTTGCGATGATCGTAACTACCGTCCCGGTCGAAGCGGACTTTGAAGGGGCAAAAAAGTTCCAGCTTGAATGGCCAAGGATACTCCCTATGTTCGAGGAGCTGGAATTCAACGGTCTCATAAAAAAATACTCGGAGGCGCCAAGCCCGCTCGCGGTGGAAAAGAAAAGAGAAGCGCTTAAGGAAGCTAATGTGAATTATGTAACTGTTGCGGACAATGAACATCTTGAAGCTCTGGTCAAAGAGCTTGAAGCGGCCAAGGCCTTCGCTTTTGACACGGAAACAACAGGAAAGAACCCTTTTGATGTTAAACTGGTCGGGCTTTCTTTTTCGACCAGGCCGGGCAGCGCTTATTATGTCCCCGTTGGGCACAATAAAGGCAAGCAGCTTGACCAGAAAAAGGTGCTGGCGGCATTAAAACCTGTTCTTGAGAACGCTGATATCCCCAAATACGGGCAGAATCTGAAATACGATATCGAAGTGCTTTATAACCACGGGATAAACGTACGCGGTTTGGCGTTCGACACGATGATAGCGGCTTACACTCTTGACCCAACAAGCAAGATCGGCCTTAAGAACCTTGCCCACGGGCTGCTGGGAAAGAAAATGATAGAGATAACCGAGCTGATCGGCACAGGCGCGAAACAAACAACCATGGCGGAGGTGGACATAGAGCTGGCCTCCGACTACGCGTGTTCCGACGCGGACGTGACTTTCCAGCTTGTGCCTTTACTAGCGCGCAATATTGAAAAAG
>JBDRDU010000041.1:0-4466 GCA_043820455.1 bacterium
ATGCGATATTATGCAGCCTGGAGGAAAGCCATACGAAGGGGACCCAAGGTATGTTTTGAGAAGGGGCATCGCAAAAATGAAGAAGATGGGCTTTGATCATTTTTACGTGGGGCCTGAACTGGAGTATTTCTACTTCAAGAACAGCGTTAAACCTGAGATCATCGATTCCGGCGGATATTTTGACCTGACCCCGCTTGACATGGCTTCGGACCTGAGAAGAGAGACCGTACTATCCCTAAAACAACTTGGCATCAATGTTGAATATTCCCACCACGAAGTAGCCCCATCCCAGCACGAGATCGACATGAGATATGACGATGCGCTTAAGATGGCCGACAATGTCGTTACTTATCGGCTGACCGTTAAAGAAATAGCTTCAAAGAACGGAGTATATGCATCCTTCATGCCAAAACCGCTGTTCGGCCAGAATGGCAGCGGAATGCACTGCCATCAGTCATTGTTCAAAGGAAAGACCAATGCTTTCTTTGATGCAAAGGACAAGTATCATTTATCCGATATCGGCAAGTCATATATTGCCGGAATATTGAAGCATGCGCCGGAGATAATTTCGCTTCTTGCTCCCTGGGTCAATTCATACAAGAGACTGGTCCCCGGTTATGAAGCCCCTGTCTATATCGCGTGGTCAAGGCGCAACAGATCGGCCCTTGTGAGAGTCCCGATGTATCTGCCGGGCAAAGAAGTGGCGACAAGAATGGAGCTTAGATGCCCGGATCCTTCCGGCAATCCTTACCTGCAATTTGCGGTAATGCTTGCGGCGGGACTAAAGGGGATCGAAGAAGGGTATAAATTACCGGATCCTATGGAACTTAACCTTTATCACCTTAACGATGAGGAAAGAGCCGAGCGGGGGATCAAGTCGCTTCCAGCCAGCCTGGATGAGGCTATCCTGCTTGCGGGAAAGAGCGAACTATTAAGAGAAACGCTCGGAGAACACTGCTTCTCAAGGTTCATGGCTATCAAGAAAAAGGAATGGGACGAATTCAGGATACAGGTCACCGAGTATGAAATAAAGAAATATTTTCCGATCCTTTAAAAAGATCGGGGGGGCGGGACAACGAAGTCTCGCTCTTTTTTGCCGTCGAGTGCCTAATTTTTAAGCAAGGTGATCGAGATGGATCTGGAAAAAGCGATATCTGAGATCAACGAACTGTTCTTCAAGGAAAACGAAGGAAAAGTTTATCGTTTTATGACCGATTCCATGGAAAAGCCCCTTTTGATCAAGCTGATGGAATACACGCAAAAAAACCAGATGAGGGCCGCGCAAATATTGGGGATAAACAGGAACACTCTCAGGTCAAAACTAAGAAAGCACGGGCTTTTGAGGCAATAAAATGTATGAACAGATAAAACCGCAAGGGCTTTACGATCCGCGCTTTGAACATGACAGCTGCGGAGTCGCTTTCGTATGCAACATCAAAGGAAAAAGATCCAATGAGATCGTAAAGCAGGGCGTAGAAGTATTGAAAAGGCTTTCCCATAGAGGCGCGACGGGCGCCGATCCAAAGACCGGCGACGGGGCCGGGATCCTGATCCAGATACCTCACGAATTCTTCAAGAAAGCGGTCAAGTTCGAACTTCCAGAGCCGGGAAAATACGGCACGGGATCGATATTCCTGCCTGCCGGCAAAAAGGAGAAAAAATACTGCAAGGACCTTTTTGCCAAATTCGTTAAAGCTGAAGGGCAGAAATTGCTGGGCTGGCGGGAAGTCCCTGTCGACGATTCGGATATCGGGGTCACCGCAAAAAAAACGCAGCCTGCGATCGAACAGGTATTCATCGAAAGCACAGCTGCCGATCAGCTTGAGTTCGAGAGAAAGCTGTATCTCATAAGGAAGCAGGTTGAAAATGCGGCACGGGCAAAAAAGATATGGCTTTATATAACAAATCTTTCTTCCAGGACAGTTTCATATAAAGGCCTGCTGATGCCTGCGCAGGTCGACAATTTTTTCCCGGACCTGAAGGACAGCTCAATAAAAAGCGCGATATGCCTTGTGCATTCCCGCTACAGCACCAATACTTTCCCGACATGGGACCTTGCCCAGCCGTTCAGGTTCATTGCCCACAACGGCGAGATAAATACCTTAAGAGGCAACGTTAACTGGATGAGGGCGCGCGGCTTGGATGTGATAGTGCCCGGCGGCAGTGATTCGGCGGCGCTCGACAATGTCTTCGAGTTGCTGGTGCTTTCCGGGAGATCGCTTGCACACGCCATGATGATGCTCATTCCGCAGGCATGGGAGCGAAATGATCTAATGGACAAAAAGCTCAAGGATTTTTATAAATTCCACGCCTGTTTCATGGAGCCGTGGGACGGCCCCGCGGCGATAGCGTTCACCGACGGAACAAGGATCGGCGCCGTGCTTGATCGCAACGGCCTTCGCCCGGCCAGGTACATTATCACGAAAAAAGATGTTGTTGTGATGGCTTCTGAGGTCGGCGTGCTGGATATTGCGCCAAAAGATGTCGCCTGTTCCGCGCGGCTTGAACCAGGGAAAATGCTGTACATCGATACCGACGAAGGACGGATAATAAGTGACGAAGAGATAAAAAAGTCCGTTTCAAGTTCCAGGCCATATGGTGATTGGCTGAAAGAGAACATGGTCGAATTGAGCGATCTTCCAAAGGTCAGCTCCCTTGAAGAGAACAAGGAGGATACAAGAACATTGCTTAAGATGTTCGGATATACAAGAGAAGACCTGAAATTCATATTGAAGCCGATGGCGGAAAAAGCAAAAGAACCCGTCGGCTCCATGGGCAGCGATACGCCGCACGCAGTGCTCTCGAACATGCCCCAGCCGCTTTACAACTATTTCAAGCAGCTGTTCGCCCAGGTGACCAATCCTCCGATAGACCCGATCCGCGAGGAACTTGTCATGAGCATGGAAAGCTACATCGGCCCGCAGGAGAACATGCTGGATGAAGGGCCGAAGCACTGCAAAAAAATAAGGCTTAAGGTGCCTGTGCTGACCAATGAACAGCTTGAGAGGATAAGGGTCGCAAGAGGAGACGGATCAAGAACGAAGATGGTCCCGATACTTTTCAGGCCGTCAGGTGAGAGGGATCTTAAGGGTTCGATTGACAGGATATGTGAAGGATCCGTAAAAGCCATAAAGGAAGGGTATGCTTTCATAGTATTGAGCGACCGGGGAGCCGACAGGGACCATGCGGCGATACCCGCTTTGCTGGCAGTTTCCGCGGTCCATCATCACCTGATAAGGAAAGCGCTCCGCACTAGGATAGGGATCATCGTGGAAAGCGCGGAGCCGAGGGAGGTGCATCATTTCGCCCTTCTTTTCGGCTACGGCGCGGACGCCGTTGATCCTTATTTGGCATATGAGGCGGTCAGCTTGCTTGCCATTGACGGCGAGCTGACGATAGACGCCGGCACGGCGATCGAAAATTATCGAAGGGCCGTGATAACAGGCGTGGAGAAGATAATCTCAAAGATGGGGATATCGACATTAAACAGCTATAAAGGTTCTCAGATCTTTGAAGCGCTTGGATTGAACAACAAATTTATCGACGACTATTTTGAAGGAACGGTTTCCAGGATCGGCGGAGCCGGGATCGGGGAGATAGCAAAAGAAACGATAGTGCGGCATCAAAGCGCGTATAAGGACAAGAAATACGGGACGGACCAGCTTTCCACGGGAGGAGTATATCAGTGGAAAAAGGACGGAGAGTTCCACCTTTGGAACCCCGAAAGCATAGCGGCGCTTCAGGATGCGGCGAGAAATAATGAACATGGAAAATACGCCGAATTCGCCAAATTAATAAACGATCAATCAAAGCACCCCGCCACTTTAAGGAGCCTTCTTAAAATATCGGGAAACAAGGCGAGACCGATCCCGTTAAATGATGTTGAATCCGCGGATTCCATACTGAAACGCTTTGCCGTTGGCGCCATGAGCTTCGGTTCTATAAGCGGGCCGGCGCACGAGACGATAGCTGTTGCGATGAACAAGCTCGGCGGCAGGTCAAATACAGGGGAAGGCGGAGAAGACCCGGCAAGGTTCAAAGATAACAGGAGAAGCGCGGTAAAACAGGTTGCATCGGGAAGGTTCGGCGTCACGACCAATTATCTGGTGAATGCCGATGAGATACAAATAAAGATATCGCAGGGGGCGAAGCCGGGTGAGGGAGGCCAGCTTCCGGGGCATAAGGTCAGCGAGATCATAGCAAAGACAAGATATACGACGCCCGGCGTCACGCTTATATCGCCTCCGCCGCACCATGATATTTATTCCATCGAGGATCTGGCTCAATTGATCTTTGATCTGAAAAATACGAATCCCCGGGCAAGAATAAGCGTCAAGCTTGTTTCCGAGATAGGGGTGGGGACCGTCGCGGCCGGCGTTGCAAAAGGACACGCGGACATGATCCTGATATCGGGCGGCGACGGCGGCACGGGAGCCTCGCCGATCAGTTCGATAAAACACGCGGGT
>JBDRDU010000042.1:0-2426 GCA_043820455.1 bacterium
ACGTTCTCGCATCCGCCGCCTTTTGCCATGAAAATTATCTTGATCCTGTCGCCCGGGACCATCTGCGTGTGGATGAGGGCCGGAGTGTTGTCATTCGAGTTTTTCCTCAAGAACGGATCGCTCACCACGGACTTTCTCAAATAGCCTTCTTTATAGCCGCGGCTTACTCCTTCATTGATGGCTTTTGTCAGGTCGCCTCCGATTATCCGGACGTCCTGTCCAAGTTCAATAAAAACCAAAGCAAGGCCGGTATCCTGGCAGATCGGGTATCTGGATCTCTTTGCGATATCTGCGTTATTCAGCAGCTGCTTAAGCACTTCCCTGGCATTTTTGGACCTTTCTTTTTTCAAGGCTTTGTTCAATAAACGAAGGACATCGTCAGAAAGCTCATAATTGGCTTGTATGCAGAGGTCTTTTACGGTTTCAGTTATTTGTTTTGCTTTTATTTCTCGCATATACCTTATGATCCCGAGGCTAAACGCCTCGGCTCCTCTTTATATTTCATAGGTTCTACCAGTTCTGTTCACACCGATACAACTAATTGGAACCGCGACGTTTAGTCGCAGGTTCCGAGCTTTGCAATGCTTTCCTTTACGGCGCTGGCCGATCTTGCAAGCATGGACATTTCCTCATCGGTCAATTTCAGCTCGATGACAGCTTCGATCCCATTCCTGCCGATCTTCGCGGGAACGCCGATACATGCGTCTTTAAGCCCGTATTCGCCGTCAAGTATCACAGCGCTGGGGATGACGGAACCCTTGTTCTTTATTACCGCTTCCACCATTTTGACCGCTGAAGCGGACGGAGCATAATATGCACTGCCGGTCTTAAGGAGATCGACTATCTCAGCACCCCCATTGGCGGTCCTTTTAATAATAAGGTCGATCTTTTCTTTTGACAGACAGCTGTCAAGCGGCTTTCCGTCGACTTTTGTCTGGCTTATGAGCGGCACCATAAGATCGCCGTGCCCGCCCAGCACCATTGCCTTTATTTTTGACGATGGGATGCCCGTTCCCATCGATATGAAAGTTATCATCCTTGCCGTGTCAAGCTCTCCCGCCATTCCGAATACCTTTCGCTTTTCAAACCCGCTTATTTTCCAGGCCAGATATGTCATTACATCCAGCGGGTTTGTTACCATTATTATGATAGATCCCGGCGCGTATTTTTTGATGTTTTCGGTTATTCCCTTTACGATCCTGGCGTTCGCGGCCTGGAGGTCGTCCCTGCTCATTCCCGGTTTTCTTGCGAGGCCGGCGGTAACAACGACTATCTCAGAACCTTCGATATCAGCAGGGTTGTTCGTCCCTTTAATGTTACAGTCAAAGCCCTCAACGGGACCAGATTGGAGTATATCAAGAGCTTTTCCCTGGGGGATGCCTTCAACGATGTCGACAAGGACCACGTCGGCAAGCTTTTTTTCGACTATACGCCTTGCGACTTCGGCCCCGACATTTCCCGCGCCAAAAACTGATACTTTCAAGATATCCTCCCTTTGAGACAGCTTTTAATATTAACAGAATTAAGAGGTTGCTTCAAGTAAGGGAAATAGGCTGTAGTAGCAACGTGATAATGTCTGGTTCCAGCAACGTAAAAATGTTCGCTTTTGAATAACCTGACTGCCCTCCAGAGGCGGACAGACAGGGAAGTTCCCTCTAGGGGTTGATCGGCAAAAGGATCGTAAACCTGGACCCTTTTCCCGGCTCGCTTTCAACTTCTATTTTCCCTTTATGATCATCGATTATTTTCTTCGTAATTGCCAATCCAAGCCCAACACCGGATTCTTTAGTTGTATAGAACGGATCGAATATCTTCTCCAGCTTTTCCTTTGGTATCCCTGTTCCGCTATCTCTTATCTCTACGGTTATCTGCCCCACATCTGATTCTTTTGTCTTTATCTCTAGTGTGCCCCCATCCGGCATTGCCTGTATCCCGTTCAATATCAGATTAAGGAACGCCTGCGTGAGCTGTCCGGGATCAACGGTTATTTGCGATATCGCCTTTAAATCTTTTACGATCGCAACATGTTTGCTCATCGCTTGCCTCTCAATGAGCTTGATAATGTCCTCAAGAAGAACGTTTACGTCAACCTTGTGTTTTTCAAGCGAGGATGGCTTGCTTAATACCAGCAGTTTTTCTACAAGGGAATTTATCTTCTCCAGCTGTCTGGGAACAACGCTCTCAAAATCCTTAATTGCTTCATTGTCATTTTCCCTTACAGCTTTTACGATTAAATGAGAAAAGCCCTTTATTGCGCCGATGGGGTTTTTGATCTCATGAGCAAGTCCGGCCGCAAGCGTGCCCATCGTAGCCAGCTTATCCGCATGGTAAAGCTGTTTTTGGGCTTCTATCGCCTCTTCCGAAAGCATCGAATTCTTTATGGAAATACCTATCTGATCGCATAACGTGGTCAATAAATCGATATC
>JBDRDU010000043.1:0-3753 GCA_043820455.1 bacterium
AAAAGACATCCCCCCGCAGTTTTCAGGGGTAAAAACAGCGACATCTCCGGGTTCCTTGCCGATATCGGCGGCATCGATAATTATCAAATGATCGGGCTCGTACTTACGGATCTCTCCGGAAAGGTTCTCCGGCGCGGCATAGCCGAGGAATACTTTGAAGTCCAACGCTTTGCCGATGTCACCTGAGCATTTATCCAGCTCTTGTGCCGCAAGTATCCCCGCGATATCATCGGCCCTTAACTGGGAGCCCACGCCGAGGACGGCGACTTTTTTGGCGCCTTTGAGGCTCTCTTTGAGCTTATTCTTGAGGTCTTGCATGCTAGGAGTATTATATTTTACCAACACTAATTATCAATGACCTCTTTTGTAGGTCATATGACCTATTTTGTAGGTCGGCCCCGCTGCGTAATATGCCAGATCGGCACTTCAAGTTTGGCGCCTTTGAGGTTGCTTTTGAGCTTGTTCCTGAGGTTTTGCACGCGATATGATCCTTATTGGAAATATCTTTCTATCGCGCTGATAAAATATTCTTTCCTGAAATATTCCGCCTCTTCCTTTTTCTCAAGAAACGGCCGCACATCGCGCAGAATATGCGGGAAATTAGCCCTGCCGATCTTTGAGATAAGCAATTCCTTTAAGGCGGGAGCATCGAGCTTCACGGATTTTTTTGCCGTCTGGGCTGCCGCATTTGACAATAATCTATAATTGACGGCTGTCCCGCGGGCCAGGAACCAGAGCAGATCATAATAATCCCTGCCTTTTTCATATTTCCTGAACAATATGGCATGCAGCTTGGACGCAAAAAGCGACGCCGGTCCATAGCTTCGCGCTTTGAAGAGAAAATTCCTGTTCACCACGGCGACTTCGGTCTCAAATCCTTCCGGCGGGTTTGAATCTATTTCCAATTTAACGAACAGTTTTTCGTTCTTCTGCGACGACAATCCCAGTTCATGGAGCAAGCCTTTGAACCGGATAAATTCGCTCAGAACTATCCTGTCTTTTCCCTTTGCCTCTTCTATGGAAAAACCGTTCAATTCCAGTTCTCTCTTAAGCGCCTTGAGCAATGAGGCAAAATCAAACCCTTTCTTGTTTATCAGCGAAAAATCGAGGTCCTCCGAAAAACGATGCAGACCGTAAAGAACCCTCAGGGCGGTGCCGCCCACAAAAGCGAGATTCTTGAAATACCCTTTCCTGTCAATTATCTGCAGGATAAGCTCCTGCAGGAATTCCCTGGTAAAGTTGTATTTTTCCTCCCTTGATCCGAATTGCGACATTTTTCGCGCTAATATTTCTTTCATTTTATCTGCTCCAGGACGCGGAATAATTTTTTCACGTTAAATCGCCCGGCATACGCCATCAATTTTTTCCTGTTCAACAATGAGCTGTTCTGCAAACGAAGAGATCTTTTGATGAAACTCTTGTCATTGATGCCGGCGCTTCCAAGGTTAAGATAAAGATAATCAAGAAGCGCTTTTTCCGGTTCGGCGATGAAGCAGGGATAGCCGTGTTCGTCCTTTTTCAGCGCGAATCCAAAATACAGGCCGGTCTTTAAGTGCCTGTATAAAAATGTTCCTTCCTGATTGTGGAATGTCCTGGTTTTTTTAGTGGTGATCGAAGTGATGCACGCGACCTTCTCGGGGATCATTTTATAAAAACTCAGCGCCGATTCCAGGCTAATGTAAGACGGCTGGTAAATATTGGCAGCCGCGACTTCCCTGGACAGGGGAACCTGCCTCTCCCCTTTTTCCAGGGCGTATAATCCCCTTTTCAGCTCGATCAGCAATCCCCGCTTTTTCCACCTTGTGAGCTGATTTCTCATCGCTTCGGGAGAGACGGAAAAGATGCATGCGACATCGCTGCCGAAAAGGGGCATTTTCTTGACTTTTTCCCTAAATTCCCTGTAATTCATGTTGTTTCCGCATATCATCAAAAATGATGATATATGGAAATGATACAAAATATGGGGCCGCCTGTCAACCCTATCTTTTGGCCTGTTTTACAGGTCGATACGGAACCCTGACGCTCTTCGGCGGAAGTCAAACTGCCCGAGGGATCAGGTTAAATGCGCTCGCAGAGACAAGCAACTTCGCAGAGGCGAGCTCTGCTCTTTAAATACAGAGCGGAGTTTATCTCCGCGAGATATCCACACATCTCCGCGAAACATTCCTGATACAAAAAGGAGCTAAATGAGCTAGGGGTTTCTCAACCTCTCCCGCGTTTAGCTCTTCTGAATTGGGTGAGGAGGCATTTAGGGTTCGGCCTGGAATCCTATTTTCTTACCGCTCGCCGGCAGCGGCTCCATCAATTTATGTATCGCCTGAAAGATCATTTGAATATCCTAGCTGTTCCTGCCAACCCTTTGTTCCAGCTGCTCAAGCTTACGGGCCAGCTCTTTATGGGCGGAAAGCACCCTTCTTAGTCTGACAAAAGCTTTAATGATAAATATGCTTATTTTAATCGCACTTTCACTGTTTAGAACACTGGCAAGCATGGCTACCCCATGTTCAGTGAATGCCAAGGGCAATGAGGTGGAATGTTTTAAAGGCTTGAACCGGTGCCAATTTGTCACCAGTTCTTCTTTTTCCTGTTCCGACAATAAAAACATGAATTCATCAGGGAACCTTTCCAGGTTTCTTCGCACCTGTCGATTCAGATATTTTGTTTCCACACCGTACAATTCTGCCAGATCCCTATCCAACATTACCTTTTGCCCTCTTATCAAGAATATTCGAGTCTCTATTGCTTCTTGCGGCGCCAATTCTTCACTCATAATATCGCCTCCCGATCTGGCTAAATTCCAAACAAATTCCTGTCCGCTGCCGGCGGCGCCGAACCCAAGATCCAAATCTCACGATCAATTAATTTCCAATTGCCAATTACCAATAAGTACCAATAAATTCCCAATTGATCAATGTCCAATTCGATCCTTAGAGTTAGTTTTATTGATTATGCTGCTTATGATCAGCTTTATCTCTTCGCTCTCCTTGAGAAGATGGGCCAAATCGGGGCTGTTCGCATCAATAGTTTGCTTTATTAGCCCCAACAGAAGCGCTCGAACGTATCAGTTGCTTTCCGTATTCAAACGCCGACCGCTTTTTCGGCAGTTTATCAACAAAATCTGCTGCTTTAACCGCGAACCCAAAACACCTGTCATATATATCATATTTCCTCGATTGGGAATTAGATATTGGACATTTATTGGATATTGGAAATTGTTCATTGGACATTGCACCATAGGTGTAGCAATTATCCAGCCAATACATTTAAGCACGAACGAGGTACGTTTTTGTAGTATCTATCGACAGTTATAGCGGATTTCAACATATGAGACCTACGACGTCTTTGCCTCTAAACCTCTTTCGCTTCTAGCTCTTCCTGCCTGCCCTCCAAAGGCGGGTAAACCGGCAGGCAGGTTAGCTCCTCTTCCCGTTGTCAGTTGTTGGTTATCTTACCCTGCTACGCCGTTATTTTCCTCAAAAACCCGTCCACGCTTAATATTATTATATTTTTAAATTTTCTCCTGACGGGCGAGGTCGATCAATAAGTCTCCCGGCGGAGCTCAGTAATCGCCTTATCTACATCCTTAAGCTTTATTCCTTTCTCTGCGGATGCCCCCGCCTTGCCCTCGGACCTCGAGGATCGGATGTCTTTGCGTTGAAAAAATCATTCCTGGAGAGAAAAAGTCTGATCTTTGTAGTTGACCGTAAGAATAAATCCACTTAAGAAACTTCTCACCCCCAGCAAAGGAACAGA
>JBDRDU010000044.1:0-3187 GCA_043820455.1 bacterium
CTGGAAGTCGAGAAGCAGGTGAAAAAGCTCTCCATCGAATATATCACTGCGCCCTTGGTAAGGGAGCTTGTTGACGTAAAGCTGCTTGAATACAGCTTGGAGGATACCAGGAAAAAGCACACCCGACTGGGAGTCCCGCTATACGACGTAAAGCAGATGATATTCCACAAGAACAGAGAGAACGCGAATACTCCCCACAACCCGGAAGCGACGAACCTGACGCTTGCAGAGAACATCAAAAAGGAATTCGCGCTTCTTCACGTGTTCTCGGGCCCCGTCGCGGATGCGCACATGGTCGGCGACATACACATACACGACCTGGGCTTCATTGACAGGCCGTACTGCAGCGGCCAATCCATAGAATTCGTAAAGAAGTTCGGGCTGTCGCTCCCGGAGGCGAATTTTATATCTGCTCCTGCGGACGAGCCGGACACTCTCATCGCCCAGATCGTGAAATTTTCCATGGCGCTTCACGGCAACTTTGCGGGAGCCATCGGCTGGGATGCTGTGAACGTGTTCTTGGCCCCGTATATAGAGGGTTTCGGAAAGGGGCATGTAAAAAAGCTCGCAAAAATGCTAATAGAGGAATTTTCCCATATAGCCGTGACGCGCGGAGGGCAGGGGGTCTTTTCCGACCTGAATATTTACTATGAGATCCCGCGTCACTTTGAGGAAGTGCCGGCCATAGGCCGCGGCGGAAAATATACGGGCAAGTTATACAAGGACTATCAAAAAGAGGCGCAGCTTTTTGCGGAAGCGCTGTTCGAGGTGTACATGGAAGGCGACGGCGCCGGAAGGCCGTTCTTCTTCCCGAAGCCGCTGATGCATATAACCGAGAAATTCTTCAAGACCGAAGGGTACGAGAAGTTCCTGGACCTTATATCTGATGTTGCCGCGGAAAAAGGGAACACATACTATGTGTTTGACAGAGGAGATACGGCAAAGGTTTCCGAGTGCTGCCGGCTGTCCTTTAAGCTTGAGCAGTCGGACCTGGAGGATGCGAAAGAGCCCTGGAAAATGCGGTACTCGGCCATCCAGAATGTCACACTGAACCTTCCGAGGGCCGCGTACCGTGCCTGCCGGCAGGCAGGCAAGGCCGCAGGGTCGGACGAAAAATTATTTGAAGAGCTGACAAGGCAGATGGAATTAGCGGTCGCGGGGCATATCCAAAAGAGAAATTTCGTGGAAGAGCTGCTGAGGCTCGGCAATGACGGCCCGCTTGCGCTTCTGGCGATGAAAAAGGACGGCGAGCCGTATTTAAGGCTGAAGAAAGTTACGCATCTCATAGGCATGCTGGGTTTGAACGAGCTTGTGCAGTTCCATACTGGCAAGCAGCTGCACGAAAGCGATGAAAGCGTTAAGTTCGGGATGAAAGTGATAGCCTTTATGAAGCTGAAATGCGAGGAATTCTCCCGCATCCACAACATGCATTTTGTCCTGGAGCAGACGCCCGCGGAGTCCACGGCTTATAGGTTCGCGAAGCTCGACATGAAGCATTACAATAACTTTGCGTCCGGGGTAGTGAAGGGCAGCGCGGATGCGCAGAACATCTATTACACGAATTCCACCTATTTCAATATTTCACATCCCATGAACCCCATCGACAGGGTGGTGCAGGAGGGCCTTTTCCATCCGTTAATAGACGCCGGCGCGCTTACCCATGTGTGGCTTGGCGAGGCGCGGCCTTCTGCTTCCTCTATCTCGAACTTTGTCGTGAAAACATTCAGGAATTCTTCCAACAGCCAGATAGCATTCTCTCCCGAATTCACGACATGCAACTCGTGCGGAAAGACCGTGAGGGGCATAAAGGAGAAATGCGCTTACTGCGGCAGCGCCGAGATAGAATGCATGACAAGGATCACGGGATATTTCTCAAAGATATCCGGCTGGAACAAAGGGAAGCTTGGGGAGCTCTCTGACAGGTACAAAAATCAAGGTTTTTTTGATAAGGCGTGAAGCGAGAAGAAAGCGGGGAATAAATATATGAAGGTAAAAGTTTTCGGCAAACCGGGATGCGAATTCTGCAAGACAACGATGAAGAAATTTGAGACGTTTTTTACTCTATGGAAGATAATGGACAAGGTGGAACTCTCGTTCTACGACATGGAAACAGTGGATGGGCTTGCGGAAGGGGCTTTCTTAAGCGTTTCCAAGGTCCCAACGTCCATCATAGAGAAGGACGGACAGGTCCTTGCCAGATGGGACGGAAAAGTGCCGGTTTCAGAAGATTTTAAGCCTCATTTCGAGCATTTTCTGGCCGCGTAGCTTATTTCCCGATCAATATCCCGTTGCTGACAGCTTTTTCAGCTCCGCCGGACGGTATATTCATTACCTCGGAGCTTACGATCATTGTTGATGAGCTGCCGCCGTCCAGGTTCATAGCATCCACACATCCCAGGTCCTTCATTATCTGGGCAAGCTCTTCAAGCGTTGCACCCACGCTTTTTGAATAAGAAGCGCCTTGTTTGCCTGCCCGTCCGGCAGGCGGGCATTTGTCGACGGTCACAAAGATCAAGTTCCCTTCCTTGCTTATTCCCACCGCTGTCCTGGCCGCGCGGCTTTTCGCTATATCGTTCTTGAACCGCTCGCTGTTCCCGGAAATGTATATCTGACCGGATTTAAGCAGCCTCGGGCCCCCGCCGATCACGTGTTTGAGATCAAGGTTCGCAAGGCCGGCCTGCCTGCCGTCAAGGCAGGAAAGCGGCATCAGTTTTAAGGTCGTGCGTATCTTGCTTCCTATTTTCACCTTGTTCCCCAGGACATTATAGTAGTTGGGATCCAGCGACAGGGCATAGCCGTCTTTTGGTATCCAGGCGCGGACCCTACTGATATTTTTAACCTCATCCCCGACGATCGAGAAAATGATCCCGGGGCTATCCTCATCGGTCTGAGAACCGTATCTCGGCGTGTACACGACAACTTCGCCGGGCTGACGCTTATTGTTTATGCCTGAAATTTGGATAAGCGATCCTTCAATGGAAACTTCGCCAGAAAGGGAAACATTGTCAATGTAGGAGATGTTATTCTTGTCGATGATAAGGGCGGTCCTGTCGTGGATAGAATAAGATATCAATTCCCCGTTCATCATTAGAACACCAAGCGGCTCTCCCGCGGAGCCGAAGAATGTGCCGTTAATGCCGGCAACGGAGCCAGAATCCCGAACCATGTCGCTTATTTTTTCTTTAAG
>JBDRDU010000045.1:0-4723 GCA_043820455.1 bacterium
TTTGTCATTTGACATTGGACATTTGTCATTTTATTTCCCACCAGGGCGGTATCCACCATTGCGGCTGAAATATCAAGATAAATGATCCGTAAAGAACTATAAAAACTGACAGCCCTATGAATATCATGAACTGCCATGACATCGGCTCTTTCCAGCGCTTGACCATCCAGTATGAAAAATAAAGGGCGATAAGTCCGGCAATTATTACGGTAATACCCTTAAAGGCCGGGCTGCTGTAAGTATATATGAAAAAATCTAGATGTTTCGGTTCCATAACGAAAAGATTATATCACAAGAAGATGTTAATATAAAACGGCTGAGGGTTACACGTTCTTCAAGAATGCAGGAAGCTCTATTTTTTCCTTCTGCTGGACGATCTCGGGCCTTATTTTGGCCCTGATCGATGTTTCCTCGGCAGCGGCTTCTTTTTCCGCATGCTTGAAACCTGTGGCAATTACCGTAACACTGATCTCGCCCTGCATCTTCTCGTCTATCACCGCACCAAAAATGATGTTCGCCTCAGGATCGACCGCGTTATATATGACCTCCGCGGCATCGTTCACTTCATACAGCGTCAGGTCACTTCCGCCTGTCACATTGAACACAACGCCTTTTGCTCCATTTATTGTTTCTTCCAGAAGCGGGCTGGATATCGCCAGCTCCGCGGCCTCTACCGCCCTGTTCTCCCCGGAAGCGGTGCCAATGCCCATCATGGCGCTTCCGGCATCGAACATGATCGTTCTTATGTCGGCAAAATCAAGGTTTATCAATCCCGGGACCGTTATCGTGTCGGATATTCCCTTGACTCCGTGGCGGAGAACATCGTCAGCTTTCTTGAACGCTTCTATAATAGAGGTGCGTTTCTCAACGACCTGGAGAAGTTTGTCATTCGGAATAACTATCAGGGCGTCAACTTTTTCCCTGAGGAGAACGACGCCGCTCTCTGCCTGAGAGATCCTAACGGGACCTTCAAACCTGAATGGCTTTGTAACGACCCCGACCGTCAAAGCTCCAAGTTCTCTTGCAACCTCGGCAATGAGAGGCGATGCGCCGGTGCCTGTTCCGCCGCCCATGCCGGCCGTCAGGAAGACCATGTCGGCATCTGCAAGCGCTAGTTTAATTTCTTCACGTGATTCTTCGGCAGCTTTCTGACCTATATCAGGGTTGGATCCCGCACCGAGCCCTTTTGTTAATTTTGCACCTATCTGGAGCTTGTGGTCCGCAAGTGACACCGATAACGCCTGGTTGTCCGTGTTCACTGCCCAAAATTCAACGCCCTTTAGGCCGGAGCCGATCATCCTGTTAACGGCATTCGTCCCGCCGCCGCCCACACCCATTACTTTTATTGTCGCAAAAGTTTTTGTGCCCTCGCCTGTCGCTGTATTATTCACCGGTTTATGCCCCCAATTTATATTTCATTGACACTACGTAAGCCAATAATATAACAGATTTCACGCGGAATGCAAGCATTTTTTGGCCCCTGACCGCCTACTTGAACATTACTGCGGGATTATCAGGCGATCTTGCATCAATGTACGCGACCTTGTTCCACTTGCCCTGAACAGATGCAAGCAGGGCCTTTATGATCTTTATTTTTCTTTCCAGGTCCCTTGTATCCCCGACCTTAACCTTCAATATATCTTCAATATAGATTATTATATCCTCCCTGTTGCCCACTTCTATCTGTATCGTTCCGATGTCCATGAATTTTGACAGCAGAGAGAGCGCCGATCTGACAAATGACCTGTCTTTCTGGTCGAGCCGGATCCCTCCTTCAAGGGATCTTCTGTCTATCCCTCTTATCACCGGATATTTTGAAACATCCAATCTGTACAAAGAAGCATTGAGGTCTTGTTTGGCTATTATATATCCGTTCTCATCCACCAAAGATGTCGCACCGCCGATGACCGTTATCGCAAAAGGGACCCTTTCGGTTACATCAATAATGATCGTATCGGGCAATTTTCTTCTGATCGTGACCTTTTTTATCTGGATAAATTCTGAGAACCTATTCTTCGCCTCATCAAGGTCGACAAGGAAGATCTTTTCTCCTTGAGGTATCTTTGCCGTGCCGATGATCTTCGCTTGAGGCAGATAATCGTTGCCGGTAACAGTTATTGATCGTATGCGCCATATCGGAAGGGACAGGAAGAAGCAGGTCAGGATGGAAATAATAATTAAGGCTAATACCGCCCAGGTGGCATACCAGCTTATCAAGCTTTTTATGTCCTTTGCCGGCAGACGTTTTCTTCTTTGGCGGGGCATTCTTAGTAAGCGCTCTCCAGTATTTTTACGACCAATTCGTCAAAAGAGATGCCGGCACACTGGGCTTCCGCCGGAAGATCGGAGGAGTCCGTCATGCCGGGGATCGTGTTCACTTCATGCACATAGGGCGTGTGATCCCCGCTGATGATGATGTCAACCCTTGAAACTCCATAGCAGCCAAGCGCTTTATGAGCCCGCAGAGCGATCTTTTGTGTATGCTTGTAAAGGTCTTTCGGCAATTTTGCGGGCAAAATAAAATCTGTCCCCCCCTTGGTGTATTTCGCCTTGTAATCATAGAACTCTGCCTTGGGCTTAAGCTCAAGTATCGGGAGCGCCGCAAGGTCATCTCCCGTGCCCAGAATGCCCACGGTCACCTCTTTGCCTTTTATGTATTCTTCAACGAAAACATCCTTATATTTTTCCGCGGTCTCCGATATCACTTTTTCAAGCTTTTCCTCTTCCTTGACAATGGTAACGCCAAGGCTGGAACCTTCGGAGACAGGCTTAACGACAAGAGGGAGCGGGAATATCCTTTTGATCTTTTCGCACTGCTCTTTAATGCTTTTGTCAGGATCTATCGGAAAATACTGCGGGGTGGGGATGCCTGTCGCCTTAAATATCCTTTTCGCGGCCACCTTGTTCATCGCAAGCGCGGAAGCAAGTATCTTTGAACCGGTATAAGGAATGCCAAAGTGTTCAAGGAGGCCCTGGATGGTCCCGTCCTCGCCGAATTTCCCGTGAAGCATTATGTATGCGACATCGATCCCGTTCTTCTTCAGGTTATCGACAAGTTTTTTGTCCGCATCAAGGGATTTCACTTTAAATCCCTGGGCTTTGAGCGAATCGAAAACCTTTTTGCCGCTCCTTAAGGAAACTTCCCTCTCGCCTGAGGAGCCGCCCATAATGACGGCGATCTTCTTGTTTTTCAATTTTATTTTTCCCATGCGCGAAATAATACCATCAAAGCTTGTGTTCGTCCACAATCGTGACATCATACTTATTGATCATCTTAAAAGGATGGTAAGATAACTTCGCTCTCCTTAACCCTGCATCCCCCATATCCTGCTCTCTGTTAACGTATGTGACGCCATCCCATTCGTTCCTGCAGAACTGCTGGTTTATGTATTGGGAAAGCCCGTCAATGTCCGGATTTGCAACTTCAATGTAGATGACAGCGGTATCACTGTTCAGGTTCTCCCCTATCGTGAACGCCTCCACCTTTCCGTTCACTTTTATGACAGCGCCTTTAACATTAAGCCCGGATAGGTCGCTCAATGCTTCCTTTATGGGTTCATCAAAGCACGCACCAGCGATCTTGCGTTTTCCCCAGTTATTCAACAATTTAAGGCAATCCGGGATAAGGTCTTCGGTCAGTTCTTGGTATATCGGGATATTGTGCTTCAGGAAACGCCTGATCCTGTTCCGTTTGCCGTCATATCTTTTACCCTTCAACATGACAAGCCCTTCCCTCTCGTAAAGATAATCGAAATTGTCCCTGACAGGCTCGATCTTGAACGCGCTTTTTCCTTCAAAATGCGCCTTTGCGAATTTTTCCGAGACCCTGCTGAACCTTGGAATATGGGACAGGCAGGTCATGGCCGTGCTTTCCATCCGATGGCTTCCCAACGGTTCAAAAAAATAAGGGGGTTCGTTCGCTGTTTTGGCAACGACACAAATATTGCCGTTAACGGAGGTTACCTGGGACATGTCGCAGTTCCTCCATATATAGAAGTTTGTGAAAGTGTATTCCGATGTTTCCGGGGGATGTTCTGAAAAATAAGTCTCAAATAATTCCCTGTCAGCTAAAGCCAGCTTCCGGAAATGGGGAAAAGACGGGACAGGATCGTTCATTTAAATTTTCTTACCATGGTCGTGCAGAGTTTTTTGTCGCAGCCCTTGCACCAGGCCCCGTTCTTCTTCAGGGCTTTGGGCATCTTCTTTATTGGCTCGAACCCGAGTTTCTTGTAAAAGCCCGGATTGACGGTAGTAAGGTAGGTGTCATATTTTGCCTTGTTAACTATCCTGGAAACGATAAGGCTGCCGATCCCGCACTTCCTCCATCCATCTTTTACTCCCACGTTGGATAATTCGTGTATCCGGATTTTTTTATGCGTCTTGAACCTTGCCAGGCCGATCAGGTTCTCCCCCCTGTAAGCGACCATGAACTCCTCGTATCTTAATCGCGGCGCAAAAAGTTCGCTCTCCTTGATCAGGTTCATTATGGGGGCTTTATCCTGTTTTCTTGCTTTATGGATATCCAGATCGATCATTTGTGCTCCTGTTGCGGCATTATAACATGGAATGATGAAAAAAGCTATCAGCAGGTCAAATGAAGCGCGGCGATCACGTTCTTTGATGGAGCCAGTTCATTATACTTCTCGCAGGCATCGCCTGTCCTGTTAATTATGACCGCAATGCCTTTGGCCTCTATCTCAGCTTTAACTTTTTCAGGAACAGC
>JBDRDU010000046.1:0-24432 GCA_043820455.1 bacterium
GCCCTCATTTGTCGAATCTGTAGTCAAGCAGTTTGATAATTATTTAAAAGAACAAACAAAAACGCAACTGGATAGTGGTGGCATGTAAAAAATAGGCGGTGAGAATATGAAAAAAGTGTTTATTGTATTCATAATAGTGTCTTTGATTGTAAGCTGTTCATCTGCGGCAAAGAAATCCTTTAAAGTTGAAAGTGTTATATGGGTAATGAATGACGGCTCAACGGAAAGAGGCGAAAAGGTTGTAAAAACAAGATCGTTTGAAGTTGAAAATGGATATGTTTATGATTCCGGCATAAGAACGGATGGACAATCTTTTGGAACAGATGTGCCTTTTAAAATATACACGTCAAATCAGGATGCCGTATTATCAAATAAAATATTTGGTATGGTAAGAAACTCCTTTGCAAAAGAAAAAATTGAATCAGTAATATCTGCAATAACAATTCATAGCGGCACACGCCCACTTGCAGAAACACTAATACTTGGCGAAACCTTCTATGTCATGTCTCGGCCTTTAGTAGCTTATAATGGATTTATCGTCGAAACAGGCAAGCTTATTGACTAGAGTAATTTTTAGCTTCTAAGCCACTCCATTGCGTCTCCTCCCGGGGATTCCCTGTTTAGATCGAAGAGGTCAGAGGAGTGTTATTTTAGATGAGCTATCATCTCATCGATGGTCACGAACTTGTAACCTTTGATCTTTAATTCTTTTATAACTATAGGGAGAGACTCTATCAGCGCCTCTCTGCTCACCCCTCCGTCATGCAGCAGTATTATCGTCCCGTTCCCGGTCAACTTCAGGATCTTCGAAGTGATGTCCTTTTCCGTTTTGTTCGTGTTCCAATCCCCGACATCCAGCGTCCAAAGAACGACAGTGTAACCCAAGAGCTCGGCCTCGGCCAGGAACCTCCAGTTCTCAAAACCGAAAGGAGGGCGGAAATAATCCACTCTCTCGCCCGAATATTTCGTTATCAATTGATCTGTCTTTGCAAGCTCGCGTTCGATCTTCTTTATGTCAACGATCTTTCCGCTGGCATGCGTAAAAGTATGGTTGCCGATCAAATGGCCTTCTTCGGCTTCGCGCCTCAGCAGATCCTTGTTCTTTTCAATGGATTTACCGAGCACAAAAAAAGTGGCTTTAACGTCGTTCTCCTTTAATATGTCCAGGATCTTCGGCGTGGAACTTGAATTCGGCCCGTCATCAAAAGTAAGGGCCACCTCCGGCAGTTCCCTGTTCCCATGCCAGAGTATCGTGCCGCTTAAGGGCAGTGCTTCCTCTGATAAAGCGGTGTATTGATAATATTCGTAGCCCGCAAAAGCGGAAGCAAGGATCGCGGCAACAAAGAAAACAAATAAAGCTATTTTTATTTCAGTGTTCGACATATTTTATATTATAACTTAAAAACAGGTCTTCTGCGTGCTATAATCCGACCATGGTTTTATTTCCTGAAATGTTCATTTCCAAACTGATCGACAATCCTGTAATTGACCGCTTCGAAGAGCGCATCGGAAAGGTGAAGGACATCCTGGTCACATGCGGCCATGCGTTCCCAAAGGTTTCCGGACTCCTTGTCGAATTGGATAATAACAGAAAGAACAAAGTCGTGCTTATCGGGGACATCGACATGGTAGGCAGACAATTCGTTTCAACAAGGGCTGTCAAGGAGAGGGTACCTTTCGGCCAGTTAATGCCCGATGACATACTTCTATGCAGGGACATTCTTGACAAGCAGATAGTGGATGTTCAGGGGGCAAGGGTCGTGAGAGTGAATGACATAAAACTTGCGAAAGCGGAAGAGGACATAAGACTTATCGCTGTTGACGTCGGGATATTCGGGATATTGAGACGGCTTGGAATGGAAAGGGCCGCAACGTTCGTCTTAAAGCTTTTCAGGAGAAATACCTCTCAGTCTCTCATCGGCTGGAATTTTGTCGAATTCCTGAAGGCCGACGCATGCGGAAGCAAACTGACCATTCCTCACAAAAGGGTGGGGGAACTTCACCCGTCCGATATCGCAAGTATCATAAGCGATGTGCATTCCAGCGAGAAAACCGAGATATTCGCGAACTTGCCCGATAAGACGGCTGCGGAAGCCCTTCATGAGCTTGCGCCGAAGATCCAGGCTTTTTTGCTGACGACCGTTGATACTAAAAAGGCGCTCGGGATATTGAATAAAATGCCTGTGGACGAAGCGGCGGACGTCATAGGGGACCTGCCGGAAGAAAAAGCTGAGAGTTTGCTCAGGCTGGTGCGGACAAAGAAGGCGGATGAGATCAGGAAGCTTTTAAAGCATAGCGATGAGACTGCCGGCGGCTTAATGACGACCGAATTCATGGCTTTTCCGCAGAATTTGACCGTTGAAGAAACTATCAACAAATTAAGGGAGCAGGCCCCTGACGCCGCAGAGACCATTTACTATCTATATGTAGTGGATGAAGAGGGCCGTCTGGGGGGAGCATTGTCGCTGCGCAGGCTGATCGTCGCGAAACCGGGAACTGTCCTGTCGGAGATAATGATAAAGGACATGATAACTGTCCTTCCTGACGCGAATCAAAAGCATGTTGCCGATGTTATCTCAAAATACAACTTGCTCGCGGTTCCAGTAGTGAACCCTGAGGGCAAACTGCTCGGGATAGTGACCGTGGATGATGTTATGGACTTTATCCTTCCGCCGATAGCGAAAAGAAAAAGACAAATGCTCGGCTAAAGACCGATTATTTTTTCCTCTTCAAAAGTTTGAACTTCTTTATGATATTCCATAAAGTTTTCGTCATCTTTGTCACAGGGATCGATTTTGTCCCGAACACTTTTTCAAGGGTCTCTTTTCTTCCTTTGAATGACACGACCAGGTTCGTTAATCCGCTTTTTCTCATTTGCCCACCTCCTGTTTTTTTAGGAACTGTAAGCAGTAAACAATATTCCCTGCTGCTTGTCAAGGGGTTTTAGCATTTTTGAGAGATAGATCCAAGCATCATACTCTTGCATGTTCATTGTGAGCATGGTATAATGCACACCTTCGATCCAATAATTCCCTAAAACCAAAGTAAATGGAGAATTATTTATATGTTCAAGAAAATTTTGATAGCTAATAGAGGCGAGATCGCGGTCCGCATAATAAGGGCCTGCAAGGAAATGGGAATAAAGTCCGTGGCGGTCTATTCCGATGCGGACAAGGAGTCCCTGCACGTTAAGATAGCCGACGAAGCCTACTGCATAGGGCCTGCCATTCCAAGCCAAAGCTACCTTAATATCCCAAGCATAATATCGGTCGCAGAGGTCGCGGGCGCCGATGCGATCCATCCGGGTTACGGATTCCTTGCCGAGAACGAAAAGTTCGCCCAGATCTGTGCCCAGTCAAAAGTGACGTTCATAGGGCCCCCTCCGTCAGCCATGAAGGCAATGGGAGATAAATCCACGGCCAGAAAGACAGTGTCAAAAGCGGGCGTGCCCGTCGTTCCGGGCTCGGATGATATCATTACCGATGAAAAGGACGCGTTAAGGCTGGCGGCCAAGATCGGCTATCCGGTCATCATAAAGGCTTCGGCAGGAGGCGGGGGAAGGGGAATGCGTGTGGCAGAGAACGAAGGCGAGCTTCTCTCTCATATAAAGACAGCCAGGGCAGAAGCCGAGGCGGCATTCGGCAATCCGGCTGTCTATATAGAAAAGTACGTCCTTCAGCCCCGCCACATTGAGTTCCAGATCCTTGCCGACGAAAAAGGCAATGTCATACATCTGGGAGAGCGGGACTGCTCCATCCAGAGGCGCCACCAGAAGTTGTTGGAGGAATCGCCGTCCATGGCGCTTGATGACAGGTTAAGAAGAAAAATGGGAGATGCCGCTGTTAAGGTGGCGAGATCCGCCAAATATGTTAGCGCGGGAACAATAGAATTCCTCCTTGATAAATACAACCATTTCTATTTTATGGAGATGAACACCCGTATTCAGGTGGAACATCCTGTTACCGAGAGCGTCACCAGCGTTGATATAATAAAGGAACAGTTCATAATAGCGACCGGTGATAGGATGACATATAAGCAAAGCGATATCCGTTTTTCGGGACACGCCATAGAAGCAAGGATCAACGCGGAGGATCACGAAAGGGATTTCATGCCTTGTCCGGGAGAGATCTCCGTTTACCTTGCCCCGGGCGGTCCGGGAATAAGGGTGGACAGCCACGCTTATCAGGGATACAAGATCCTTCCGCATTATGATTCATTAATAGCCAAGTTGATCGCGTGGGCGCCGAACCGCGAAGAGGCCATAAACAGGCTGGACAGGGCGCTTGACGAGTATGCCATCGGACCCATTCCCACAACGATACCTTTCCATCGCAAAGTCCTGAAAATAAAAGAATTCAGGGAAGGCAAGGTCTACACGGACTTTATTTCAACGCATTTCAGCGATATTCATGGGTAAAAGAGCTACAGCCAGGCGCTTCGCCATGCAGGCGGTCTATCAGTCGGAAATCTCCAAAATAAATGTGGATAAGGCCCTCGAGAACCTGTTCGAAGAAGAGCGCACGATAGAAGAAACCAGGGAATTTTCAAGGCGTCTTGCGGAGGGTGTGCAAAGCAATAAGGAAGAGCTGGATAAAAGCATCAAGAACCTTTCAAAGAACTGGGATATCGACAGGATCAACATGATAAATAAGATCATCTTAAGACTCGCGCTGTATGAGCTGCTTTACGAAAAAGACACGCCGAAGGCTGTTGTCATAAACGAGGCTCTTGAGCTCGCAAAAAGATATTCCGACCCCGAGTCAGCCAAATTCATAAATGGAATCTTAGGCTCCGCTGTGATATAATCTCGCTTCTATGTTCACTGGAATTATCGAGGATCTGGGCAAAGTCGAATCCCTTATCAGGTACAGGGACAGGGCTGTCATAACCATCAGCACGAAATTTTTGTCCGATCTGCGAACATCCGACAGCGTTTGCGTGAACGGGGCCTGTTTGACGGTGGCGGAAAAGGTCAAGTCTTCCTTTAAGGCGGATATTATAAAGGAAACTCTGGAAGTGACGTCCCTTACATACTTAAAGGTAGGCGACTACGTCAACCTTGAAAGGGCAGTGTCTGCTTCCGGAAGATTCAATGGGCACATAGTGCAGGGACACGTGGACTGCAGATCGATGATAATTAATATAGTAAGCAGGGGAAGTGCAAAGGAAATGGAAATAAACCTTCCCGAAAGATTCAGGAAATATGTAACTGAAAAAGGCTCCATATCGGTCGACGGCGTAAGCTTGACCGTGGCGCATCTGTCCGGCACCTCGTTCAAGGTGGCCATCATCCCTCATACCGCACTGAACACGAACCTTTTTCATAAAAAAATAGGCGACTACCTTAACCTGGAATTTGACATGCTTGCAAAATACCTGGAGAGCCTAATAAAAACAGGGAACCTTGATTCATTGGTGACATTAAAGGATATGAGGATCGATGAGAATTTCCTTCAAAAAGCGGGGTTTTTGAACTAATGTTCAATACGATAGAAGAAGCGAAGAAAGATATCGCGAGAGGGAAGATGGTCATAGTGCTGGATGACAAGGACAGGGAGAACGAAGGGGACATTGTCATGGCTGCGCAGTCTGTGACCCCGGATGCCATCAACTTCATGATAACGCATGCAAAAGGCCTTGTATGCGTTCCAATGATGGAGGAACAGCTCGAAAAACTCGACCTGAGGCCCATGGTTTCCGAAAATACGGAATCAATGAAAACCGCCTTTACGGTCTCCGTTGACGCCGCGAGGAAATTCGGATCGACCACAGGGATATCTCCTTCGGACAGGGCTAAAACGATACAAGTTTTGATCAATGCGTCATCCAAGCCTTCCGATTTGGTGAGGCCGGGGCATATTTTCCCTCTAAAAGCGCTTCAGGGCGGAGTGCTGCGAAGGGCCGGGCACACGGAAGCGGCAGTTGACCTTGCGAGGATTGCCGGTCTTTTTCCTGCCGGGGTCATATGCGAGATCATAAAGCCGAACGGACAAATGGCCAGGACCCCGGACCTTGTAAAATTTTCAAAGAAGCACAAGATCAAGATCGTGACGATCGCCGATCTGATCAAGTACAGGATAAGAAAAGAAAAACTGATAGAAAAGGTCGCCTCGACGAAACTCCCGACAAAATACGGTGACTTTGTCCTCCATGGCTACAGGGATAAACTGGAGGGATATTATCATCTGGCTTTGGTCAAGGGCAGCGTGAGCAAAAAGAAAAATGTCATAGTAAGGGTGCATTCGGAATGTTTAACGGGAGATGTTTTTGGCTCAAAAAGATGCGATTGCGGCGAACAGTTGTCCAGATCGATAGAGATGATCGGCAGTGCTGACAGAGGCGTCCTTCTATATATGAGGCAGGAGGGCAGGGGGATCGGATTATTGGGAAAGTTGAAAGCATACGAATTGCAGGATAAAGGAAAAGACACTGTCCAAGCGAACGAGGACCTGGGTTATAAAGCTGATCTGAGGGATTACGGGATAGGAGCGCAGATCTTGGCGGATCTGGGGCTTTCCACTATAAAGCTGGTAACAAATAATCCGAGAAAGATCGTCGGGCTGGAAGGATACGGATTAAAGGTAACGCAAAGAATTTCACTTGAAATTATCCCAAATAAGCATAATATTAAGTATCTCAGGACCAAGTCGGCCAAGCTTGGGCATATATTATCATTTAATCCGGCTGTAACATCGGGAGTAAAAAAAGGAGGATTGAATTATGGGAAAAATAATTGAAGGCAAGTTGGATGCAACGGGGCTGAAATTCGCTATAATCGTAAGCAGGTTCAATGAACTGGTGTCGAAAGGGCTTCTTGGCGGTGCCGTTGACTGTCTGAAAAGGCACGGTGCAGCAGAGGAAGCTATCGATGTGGTCTGGGCGCCGGGCGCCTTTGAGATCCCTGTGATCGCAAAGAAATTGGCGGCAAAAAAATATAATGCAATTATTTGTTTGGGCGCCGTGATAAGGGGAGGAACAGCTCACTTTGATTATGTCGCGTCCGAAGCCGCAAAAGGCGTCGCAAAAGTATCGCTTGATTCAGGCGTTCCGGTCATATTCGGCATACTTACAACGGACAACCTGGAGCAGGCGCTGGAGCGGGCTGGCGCAAAACCGGGGAACAAGGGATTTGCAGCCGCTCAATCTGCAATAGAGCTGGCGAATGTTTTAAGTCAAGTTTAGGTCAGTTGCCGGAACCTGCGACTGAACGTCGCGGTTCCAATTATTTTAGTTGTTATTAATGAATTTTATGGAGCCGAGGCGTTCAGCCTCGGGCTCATAGATAAGGATTTATAAGTGGCAAGAGTACTGATCCAAAACGTTACGAAAAATTTTGACGACGTAACTGCTGTAAAGAACGTGAACTTGGAGATCAAGGACAAGGAATTCCTTGTATTGGTCGGGCCTTCCGGATGCGGCAAGACCACCTTACTAAGAACAATAGCCGGTCTTGAAGAGATCACCGAAGGCAATATCTATATCGGAGATAGGCTGATCAACGATATCCCCCCGAAAGACAGGGACATCGCGATGGTCTTCCAGAATTACGCTCTTTATCCCCACATGAACGTTTACGATAATATGGCTTTCGGATTGAAATTCAGGGGCATGCGCAAGAAAGAGATAGATGAACGCGTGGCGGACGCCGCGGACAAACTCGGATTAAAGGACCTGTTAAAAAGGCTCCCGAAGCAGTTGTCCGGAGGGCAGCGCCAGAGGGTCGCGGTCGGAAGGGCCATTGTCAGGCAGCCGGCGGTATTTTTAATGGACGAGCCTCTTTCGAACCTTGATGCCAAGCTGCGTGTGCAGATGAGGGCCGAACTTAAGAAGATCCACAACAGCCTGCAAACGACCGTTGTTTATGTCACTCACGACCAGGTGGAAGCAATGACGCTTGGAGAGCGGATAGCGGTCGTTTTGAACGGCGAAGTGCAGCAGGTTGACAAGCCGTTGGTGGTTTACGAAAAGCCGGTTAACAGGTTCGTAGCGGGATTCATCGGCAGCCCGCCCATGAATTTCATTAAAGGTTCGGTGATCAAAAAGGACAATATATTAAAATTCGCCAGCGAGAGCTTTGAGATCAAGATCTACCCGCTGGTCAAGGAACTGATGGACCGCTACGTCGGCAAAGAGGTCATCATGGGGATCAGACCTTCGGATGTATATGATGAGGCTCAGGCAAAATGGCTCCAGGAGAATGAAAAGGACATCATCACCGCCAAAGTCGATTTCCGGGAACTGATGGGCGATGAGATATACCTGTATTTGAAGGCAGGGAAGGTCCCTATCATCGCGAAGGTCGGATCGTATATCCCTTCCGTTTCGGGAGAAAACATAAAAGTCGTGATAGATCTGAGAAAAATCCATTTCTTCGATTCAACTACCCAGAAGGCTATAGTGTAAAGTGGGCTATCCCATGGAGTTGCAGCTAAAAGAGATCTCCAAGCCCGGCAGGACCGCTTATTCCCTTCCTAATCTTGATGTTCCGGAAGAAAAAATGGAAGACCTCGTTCCCGGAAGGCTATTATCTGATGAAAAACCCGATCTGCCTGAATTGTCCGAGGTTGATGTCGTACGGCATTTTACAGATCTTTCGCGCAGGAACTTTGGCGTTGACAGCGGATTTTACCCTCTCGGTTCCTGTACAATGAAATATAATCCTAAAATTAACGAGGATGTGTCGGCATTAACAGGATTCACCGAGATCAACCCGCTTCAAACTGAAGCGGATGTCCAGGGCATGCTGGAACTTCTTTTCAACTTTGAAAAGTATCTTTGCGCCATATTCGGTTATGACGCGGCCACACTTCAGCCTGCGGCGGGGGCCCACGGTGAGCTTACGTCCCTTTTCATCATCAAGGCTTATCATCTGGCCAGGGGGGACGGCAAAAGGAACAAAGTTATCGTTCCCGATTCTTCCCATGGGACAAATCCGGCTTCTGTATCGATGGTCGGATGGCAAGCTGTGCAGGTTAGATCAAATGACAGAGGGGGAGTGGATATTGAAGAACTGAAGAAAGTCGTCGGTCCTGACACTGCGGCCCTGATGCTGACGAATCCGAACACGCTCGGACTTTTTGACGAGAATATCCTGGAAATATCGGACATTGTCCATAAAGCAGGTGGGCAGTTATATTACGACGGGGCGAACGCGAATGCGACCCTTATAAAAGTGACCCCTGCTGACCTGGGCTTTGACATAGCTCATTTCAATCTTCACAAGACATTTGCCACGCCACACGGAGGCGGAGGCCCCGGTTCGGGGCCTGTTTGCGTCAAAAAACATCTTGAGCCTTTTCTGCCGGTCCCAAGGATAATTAAAGATGGTTCCGGCTGCCGGATGTCGGATGCGGAACATCCGAAAAGCATAGGAAGGGTGCATTCTTTTTACGGGAACGTCAATGTCATCGTTAAAGCTTATGCTTATATAACGTCACTGGGGGTCGAAGGATTGAAAGAAGTTTCTGAAAATGCGGTGCTCAACGCCAATTATGTGCTGAACAGGCTCAAACCGTATTATCATCTTCCGTACGATAAGGTTTGCCAGCACGAGTTCGTTATCTCAGCCGAGCTGCAGAAGGAAAAATTCGGGGTTAAAGCCCTTGATATAGCGAAGAGGCTCATCGATTACGGATTCCATCCGCCGACGATATATTTTCCGCTCATCGTTCACGAAGCTTTGATGATAGAGCCCACGGAGACCGAATCAAAGGAAACTCTCGATAAATTCTGCGATGCGATGATACATATTGCCAAGGAATGCGAGACCGATCCTGACCTGGTCAAGAGAGCCCCTTATTCCACTCCAGTCTCAAAACTTGATGAAACAAAAGCGGCAAGGGAGCCGCGCCTTCACTGGTGAAACTGGATATTATCCCTTTCAAGAAATTCTCCGGCAAATACAACATGGAATATGATCTTTTCCTTTTCAATAATTTTGAGGAGGGAACTGTCTCGCCGACGCTGAGAATATACGGGTGGAAAACTCCCTGCATATCGCTTGGCCATGCCCAGGACCCGGAAAAAGAATTGAATATCGCCAACTGCAGGAAAAACGGCATTGAAATAGTCAAGCGCCCGACAGGCGGAGGGATCGTGTTCCATAATGAACACGAAGTGACTTATAGCCTGATCTGCGGTAAGGATGAGACGAAGCTGCCCGAAGGCCTGGTCGGGTCATACAAATTCATATCGAACATCGTCATAAAAGCATTGAGGAAATTCGGTTTGAACGCGGAGCTGTCGGATACAAGACACAGCGAGCAGGCGCGCCTTTGTTTCAGCTTCCCGGCAAGCTACGAAATAACTTTGGAGGGCAGCAAGATCGTCGGGAGCGCGCAAAAGAGAGGCAAAAAGGCTTTGCTGCAGCAGGGATCGATATTTGTAAGGAATTCCGACCTGAAGCCTGCTGATTTCATAAAGAACTGCATTGATTTCAAGGCTATCTACGACATTAGCGGGACGGAGATCGACCAGAACAGCCTCTCGAACGCCTTATCCGCGGAATTTGCAGGTATATTAGGAAGGGATAAATAATAAATATATGGATACAAAACGCGAAGCGATGTTTTATGAAAAACTAGATGATGGGAAGGTCAAATGCGGGCTTTGCCCCAGGAGATGCACGATCATGCCTGATAAGTCAGGGTACTGCGGCGTCAGGAAGAATGAAGACGGGACCCTTTACACCTTGATATACGGAAAAGTGTCATCTGTTAATCTTGATCCGATCGAAAAAAAGCCATTATTTCATTTTCATCCGGGATCTTCATGCCTGTCGCTCGGGACGCTCGGCTGCAACATGAGGTGCATACACTGCCAGAACTGGGAGATCGCCCACGTGGTGCTTGTGGAAGGCCTTCATGACAAAAAAGTCTATAACATCTTGATGGAAGATAGGACCGAGATGATCCCTCCTGAGCGCGCGGTCGAGATGGCACTTGAAGCAGGAGCGGAGGGGATCGCGTGGACATATAACGAGCCGACGATATGGTTCGAATACACCTATGACTGCGCAAAGCTTGCCAAACAGAATGGCTTGTATACGGCATATGTATCGAACGGATATATAACCCCGGAAGCCCTTGATGCCATTGGGCCTTACCTTGATGCCTTTCGCGTGGACATAAAGGGTTTTACGAAGGACCTTTACCAGAGGCTGGCAAGGGTAAGCAATTTCGAAACGATCCTTGAAGCTACAAAAAGAGCAAAAGAAAAATGGAACATGCATGTGGAGATAGTTACGCTTGTCATTCCCGGCTGGAATGATGACGAAGGGCAGCTCCGCGATATCGCTGAGTGGATAAAGAAAGATCTTGGCGACCAAACCCCATGGCATGTTACGAGATTCGTACCTTATCTTGAACTTAATGATCTCCACTTAACGCCGGTTGAGACCCTTGAAAAAGCAAGAAAGATCGGGCTCGATGCGGGATTAAAGTATGTCTATGTCGGGAATGTTCCCGGAAATACCGGAGAAAATACTTATTGCCCCAAATGCAGGCATCTTCTTATCGAGAGAATAGGATACAAGACCGAAATAAAGGGGCTTAACAATAACAAATGCGATTTTTGCGGAGAGACGATCCCGGCAATTTTTTAAGCGGCTTTCTTTTTCCTACGATCTTCCACGAGGTTCATTATCCCGATAAGCAATCCAAGAACAAGAAAAGCTCCCGGAGGCATTATCATTATCAGGGCAGGGCTGTAGCTCTGGCCGAAGACCGGGTATCCGATTATCGTCCCATTGCCGATGATTTCCCTGATGCTGCTGACAATGGCAAGTGCGAGGATGAAACCAACCCCCATGCCAAGTCCATCCATAACGGAATTCATTATCTTTGCTTTGCAAGCGAAAGCTTCGGCCCTCCCAAAAATTATGCAGTTAACGACTATCAGAGGGATGAAGATGCCAAGTGCGCTGGACAGCCGGGGTGTGTAAGCGGCCATGAGCAGGTCAACAACGGTGGTAAAAGTGGCGATCACTATTATGAAGACAGGAATGCGTATTTTGTCAGGTGTAATAGGGGCAATAATGGATACAAGAAGATTGGAAAAGACCAGGACGAACATCGTCGCGATTCCCATTCCAATGCCGTTCACCAGTGTGGTCGTGACAGCAAGGGTCGCACACATCCCGAGAAGTATGCGAAGCACCGGGTTTTCTTTTATGATGCCTTTTGTGAATTCCTGAAGAAGGTTCATTTCAGCCCTTGGGTTTCAGCACTCCGCCAGAGACGACATATTTGAAGGCTTCTTCGATCTTCATGTCAAGCAGCTTTACATCGCTTGACGGGACCACTATCAAAAAACCTGTCGCCGGAGTGGGGGTGTTCGCAATGAATATGTTGATCATTTTATGGCCGCCTGATTTTTTCTCGATCTCGCTTGCGGCATCGGACGTTACAAAACCAACCGACCATATCCCGTGTCTTGGGTATTCAACAAGGCATGCGCGGTTAAAGCTCTGAGCATCCCTTTTCATGAAAAGGACATCGTTCACTTGTTTTACGGATGAATAAATGCTTTTAACGATCGGGACCTTATTCATGATCTCATCCCCGTATTCGATCAATTTCTTGCCGATGATCAGCGGTGAGATCAGCCCTGCAAAGAGAATGAGAGCTATGATCAGGACGAATCCAAGCCCGGGGATATGATGGCCCGTAAAGATGGAGAGGATGTTCCCGAGGATCCCATCAAGAAAATTATAGAAAAAGAAAAGAAGCCAGACGGTAATGAGGAGCGGTAGAAGTATTACGAGCCCGCGGAAAAAAGCCGAGCTTATTTTTTGCATCATGATAAATAAATTATATCACGGCTCTGGCTATTGTCAAAGGCCCGGGATCCGTGATAAAATACCCTGCTTCACGGTTTTCAGGAGGTATTTATGTCAGGACATTCAAAATGGGCGACCATCAAGAGGGCAAAGGCAAAGACAGATGCAGCCAGAGGAAAAGCTTTCACAAAGGTCATCAGAGAAATAGCGGCTGCTGCCAGGATCGGAGGCGGGGATCCGACTGGGAATCCGCGGCTTAGGCTTGCCATAGATAAAGCCAAATCCGCCAATATGCCAAATGACAATATCAAGAGGGCCATAGAGAAGGCAACCGGAGGCGGGGAAGGCGCCAGCATTGAAGAGGTAATTTATGAGGGGTACGGGCCAGGCGGAATCGCAATAATGATAGAGTGCATCACTGACAATAAAATGAGAACGCTCAACGAGATAAGGTTCCTTTTTTCAAGGAACGGAGGGAATCTCGGCGAAAGCGGAAGCGTAGGATGGATGTTCAAGAAAAAGGGAGTGCTCAATTTTGAGAGATCCAGTATCAATGAAGACGCTTTGATGGCGGATGCGATCGACGCCGGCGCTGAGGATATTGCGACCGAAGAAAGTGTCGTTACCGTTGAGACCGCTCCTGAAAAATTCGAACAGATAAGGAACGCTCTGACCGCCAAAAAATATGAGCCGGCGACCGCCGAGATAACAATGGTTCCCACCAATACCATCAAGCTTGAAGGTGAGGATGCTCAGAAGATCCTGAAGTTCATTGATGCGCTTGAGGAGAATGACGATGTTCAAAAGGTCCATGCCAATTTCGATATCCCAGATGAAATAATAGCCGCGGATGAAAAGTGAATAACCGAAAAATAAAACTGATAGCCGATTTCCATCTCCATACTGTTGCTTCAGGGCACGCTTATTCCACCGTTGAGGAATATGCCGCTGCCGCAAAAAAGAAGGATCTAAAGGTCATAGCCATAACTGACCATGGACCGGCAATGCCGGGAGGCGCATTCCCGTACCACTTTTCAAATCAAAGGATGATCCCCGACAGCCTGAACGGGGTGAGGATATTGAGGGGTGGAGAGATCAATATTGTCGATCCCCAGGGCCATCTTGATCTTCCCGATGAGCTTCTGAAAACTCTGGATTTTACGTCGATCGCTATGCATCCTAAATGCGGATATGAAGGGAACGGTGAGGAAGAGAACACGAAAGCCCTGCTTAATGCGATGGAAAATCAATATGTAAGGGTGATCGCTCATCCGGGGAACCCGATGTATCCGATAGATTACAGGAAAGTGATACCGATAGCCAAAGAGAAAGGCATTTTGATAGAACTTAACAACAGCTCCCTCACAATAAGCAGGAAGGGCAGTTTTGACAGATGTTTTGCCATAGCAAAGTTCGTTAAGCAGATCGGCTGGAAAGTGGTCCTCGGATCCGACGCCCATATATCCACGATGGTCGGGGAGCTTGACGCCGTCCTGAGAATGGCAAAGGATGCAGGTCTGGGCAAGGACGATATCATCAATACTTCCATGGACCTGATCGACAAATATCTTTTACGAAAATGAACAACGAAAAGATAATAATCAAGGGCGCCAGAGAACACAATTTAAAGAACATCAATCTTGAACTGCCGCGGAACAAGATGGTCGTCTTTACCGGGATATCCGGTTCAGGGAAATCCTCGCTTGCTTTCGACACCCTTTATGCTGAAGGACAAAGAAGATATGTTGAATCCCTTTCCGCCTACGCCAGGCAGTTCCTGGAGCAGATGCAGAAACCGGACGTGGACCACATTGAAGGGCTCTCTCCCGCGATATCGATCGACCAGAAGTCTCCGTCAAGGAACCCGAGGTCAACGGTGGGCACCGTCACCGAGATCTACGATTATCTGAGGCTCCTGTATGCCACGATCGGCATTCCTCACTGCCCGCAGTGCAACAGGGTCATCGAGAGGCAAACCCCCGAACAAATAACCGATCACATCTTGGCAAAGCTCAAGGGAGAAAAGATACAGATACTCTCGCCTGTTATCAGAGGAAGGAAAGGCGAGCACAGGTTCGTCTTTGAAGATGCGCGGAAGAACGGTTTTGCAAAGATCAGGGTGGACGGCCGCATCCACGACCTAGCCGAGGAAGGGATATCTTTGGACAAGAAAAAGAAACATAATATCGAGATAGTCGTTGACCAATTAACGGCAGATCCTTCAAACAGAAAGAGGATCACGGAATCCGTCGAGACAGCGCTGAAATTCGGAAGCGGCACGACGATCGTCGGCAAACTGGTCTTTAGCGAAAAATTCGCATGCTCGACCTGCGGGATAAGCCTGGACGAGATAACTCCCAGGATTTTTTCGTTCAACAGTCCGTACGGCGCCTGCCCCGACTGCAAAGGGCTGGGCGATAAACTTGAATTCGATCCCGACCTTGTCATACCTGATAGGAACTTGTCCCTCTCCGAAGGTGCAGTAGCTCCGTGGAATTCGGCAGCAACATATTATCTGCAGAAACTGGAAGCCGTCGGAGAGAAATTCGGGTTCGACCTGAACACTCCCCTTAAAAAATTCAGCAAGAAGCAGATGAATATCATCCTTTACGGAACAGGGGACGAGACCGTTCAATACAAATATTTCATGGAAAGAAGCTATTACGAGCACGAAGGGAAATTTGAAGGCGTGATAAATAGTTTGAAGCGCAGGTATTATGAAACGACTTCGGAGCACGTACGGTTTGCGCTTTACAGGTATATGAGCTCCATTTCCTGTTCAACGTGCAAGGGAGCAAGATTAAAACCGGAGTCGCTTGCGGTGAAAATAAACGGCAGATCGATCTCCAATGTGACAGGAATGCCGGTTTCCTCATTGAACAGCTTCCTGGAAATGCTCGAGCTTACGGAACGTCAGAAAATGATATCGCGACGGATCATCAAGGAGCTGAAGGCAAGACTTCAATTCCTTATCGACGTTGGATTGAGCTACATAACAATAGACAGGGAATCTTCCACTCTTTCCGGGGGAGAGGCGCAAAGGACCCGCCTTGCCACACAGATCGGCTCCGGTCTTGTTGGAGTTCTCTATATATTGGATGAACCGTCGATCGGACTCCACCAGAAAGACAACAAGCAGCTCATCGAAACGCTGAAAAAACTGAGGGATCTCGGCAATACTGTCATCATCGTTGAACACGACGAGATGACAATGAGAAGTGCGGACCATCTGGTTGATATAGGCCCGGGGGCAGGCGTGAACGGCGGCCATGTTGTCTTTAGCGGCGCCGTCCATGACATCATGGCCGAGAAAAGATCGATCACGGGGAAATATCTGTCTAAAGAGCTGAAAATAGACACTCCGAAAAAGCGCAGAGAGGGGAACGGGAAATATCTCATAATTAAAGGCGCCAAACACAACAATCTAAAGAACATCGATGTTAAATTCCCGTTGGGCAAATTCATCTGCGTGTCAGGCGTGTCCGGCTCCGGAAAAAGCTCTCTTGTAAATGATATTTTATATAAAGCTCTGGCAAAGACGTTCTACAGGTCGGTAGAAAAAGCCGGCGAATACAGGGATATAGTCGGGCTAGAGAACATAGACAAGGTCGTGATAATAGACCAATCGCCGATCGGCAGGACCCCCAGGTCAAATCCTGCCACTTACACGGGCGTGTTCGACCATATCAGAGACCTTTTTTCGCATACGCAGGAAGCGCTGATAAGAGGATATAAACCAGGCAGATTTTCATTTAACGTGAAGGGCGGCAGGTGCGAAGCCTGCCATGGCGACGGAATAGTGAAGATAGAGATGCACTTCCTTCCGGACGTGTATGTTCCCTGCGACGAATGCAGGGAAAAGCGTTATAACAGGGAAACGCTGGAGGTCAGGTACAAGGGCAAGAATATCGCCGAAGTCCTGGATATGACGGTTTCCGAAGCGCTGGACCTTTTCAGCAATATACCGCAAGTCCAGAAGAAACTTCAGACACTTCATGATGTGGGGCTCGATTATTTACACCTTGGGCAGTTCGCCACCACGCTTTCGGGGGGCGAGGCCCAAAGGGTGAAGCTGGCAACGGAGCTTTCCGGAAGGTCCACGGGCAAAACTTTGTATCTTCTGGATGAGCCGACGACCGGCCTGCACTTTGATGACATAAAGAAATTCCTTGATGTCCTGAAGAGGCTTGTGGATAGCGGCAATACCGTGATCGTCATAGAACACAACCTGGATGTCATAAAAGTGGCCGACCACATCATAGACTTGGGCCCTGAAGGCGGGGACCTGGGAGGCTATATTGTGGCAGAAGGAACGCCGGAAGAGATCGCAAAAGTGGCCAGATCTTACACAGGCGAATATATAAAGAAGATGATATAATCATGTTTTCAATGAAAAGAACCACTTTAATGATAATGCTTGTCATTTCGCTTTGCGATGCCGCTCATGCGGGATTCTTATCAGGCAATTCTTCTCCCTATATAAGGGATAAAGGTTCATACGCAGTCAATCTCAACTCGTCCATCATCATGGTTGGCACGCCTTTTTCTTCCGTGTGCCTTTCCGGAAAATACGGCTATGATGACAAACTGAACCTTTGCGCTAAATATGGGGTGGGAACGATCGATTATTCAACGGTTTCGGGAATAAAACTTACGAACGACCCTCAATTAAGCGCTTTCGGATTCGAATATATTCTCGACGGCACAAGAGAAGCGCAATATAATGCTTTCGTGGTGGAATATGAGACCATTTCCTGGAGCATTAATAGGAGAAGCAATATTAGCAATGAGCTTCTGCTTGGGTGCGATTTCAGCGCTCTGACTAAAGATGAGATCAGAACAAGATACAGGATCGCCATACATAACTTCAATGCCGGCATTGAAAGCGAGGAAAAGATCAGCACATCAGTAAAATATTCGCTTTCGACGGAAGTGAATTATAGTTTTTCAAGCAACATAAAAGGCAATTTCGAAGCAGGCATATATTTTGGCGATCCGATAGGCGGGATTATCGCTTTGTTCGGGCTTGGCATAGGGTTCAATTCATAACGGGAGGCGTAAAATGGAAGTCAAAATAGGAAAAGAGAATATCGTTATAAGTGATTTCGACGAGCTGGAAGTCCTTAAGATAGCGATGAAAATAGAGACCGACGGGGAAAAATATTATAAAAGCGTCATTGGTAAAAGTTCAGATGCCAGGGTAATAAGGACGTTCAAGAGACTTGCCGAGGACGAACATCAGCACTTCGAGAAATTTAAAGGGCTTTTTGAGGTAGAGATGAGGAACCGCGGCATCGATCCCGATGGCGCAGACAGCGAAGAAGGCATCTTCACTTACATGGATTCGGGGATATTCAGCAAAGATGTTGAGGCAAAAAGCGTTAAAGACGCGGTATTGGACGCCCAGATAGTGGAATTAAGATCGATGCTTTTTTACAAGGAAATACTGAAGAACACGAAGAAGGAAGGCAGCAAGCTGGCATTGAACGAGATAATCGAGCAGGAGCAGATGCATTTAAACATTTTGAAAAGCTGGGAAGCTGCTGTATAATTGCTGGGTTCTAGAAAAGGGTGTGATCTATATGGCAAAAGGAACATTTGTTTGTCCCACATGCGGACATGAGGACGTAAAACCCGGGCTTTGCCCTGACTGCAGCATGGAATTGGAAGAATCTTGTGCTGACTGCGGCAACCCCAGATCTGAGTGCGTTTGCGAAAGCAAACAGGAAGAAGAACAGCAACAGTAAGGTTTATTTATGGAAAAGGAAAAAATACCCCCACAAAGTTTAGTCGCGGAGCAATCCGTGCTCGGGTCCGTTCTTATCGACAAGAATGCGATACTAAGGGTGGTCGATATCTTGAATCCCGATTCGTTTTACCGTGATGCGCATAGATATATCTATGAGGCAATACTCAAGCTTTTTGAGCTTGGCGAGCCTGTCGACTCCGTCACTGTATCTGAATTATTGAGGACCGAAGGCAAGCTTGACGCGGTGGGAGGCTCCGTTTACATAGCGGATCTCATTAATTCGGTGCCGACTTCCGCGAACGTGGAGCATTATGCCAAGATCGTGGAGGAAAAAGCCACGCTGCGCCGCCTTATAGATGCAGGCACGAAGATCGTGCGGGATGCATTTGAAGAACCGGATGATGTTGCCGCGATCCTCGACAGTGCCGAAAAGAACATCTTCAATATTGCGCTTAAAAGGGTAAGGGAAGGTTTTCATAAGATCGACAAAGTCGTAAAAAATGTCCTTGAGAGGATCGACAAACTTTATGAAAAGCATGAAACCCTTACAGGCGTCCCGTCCGGATTTCAGGACCTGGACAGCCTGACCGCAGGATTCCAGAACGCCGACCTGATAATAATCGCCGCAAGGCCTTCCGTGGGAAAGACCGCGCTTGCGCTCAATATAGCTCAAAGCGTTTCGATCAAGCATAAGATCCCGGTCGCGCTTTTCAGCTTGGAGATGTCAAAGGAGCAGCTTGCGCGAAGGATCCTTTGTTCGGAGGCGGAGATCGATCAGAACAGGCTTAATACGGCCAGCCTTCCGGATGCCGGATGGAAAAAGCTTACAAAAGCCCTTTCAAAGCTCTCGGAAGCGCCATTGTTCATTGATGACAGCGCAGCTGTGACTGCAATGGAAATAAGGGCAAAAGCAAGAAGGCTGAAGGCCGAACACGGGCTTGGCCTGGTGATAATAGACTACTTGCAGCTTATGAGCGGACGCATGAGGGTTGAGAACCGCGTTCAGGAAATATCGGAGATATCAAGGTCGCTGAAGACGCTTGCGAAAGAATTGGACATACCTGTCATAGCTTTATCGCAGCTCTCCCGTGCGGTGGAGCAGCGCAACGACAAGCTTCCCAGACTTTCCGACCTCAGGGAATCGGGAGAGATCGAGCAGACTGCCGATGTCGTTATCTTCATCCACAGGGATGATTACTATAACCCCGCTTCGGAAAAAGGGAACATAGCGGAGATCATAATCGCTAAACAGCGAAATGGCCCCGTTGGGACGATAGAATTGGTATTCAAGAAAGAGATCGCGAAATTCTTCAGCAAGGAGTCCAGGTACGAACAGGTTGCGTAAATCCGCATTATTTGCTGCGATTATCCTTCTTATCCTTGTTTGTCCTTCATTTGCTCAAGCAGTCGGCGACATCGTGATAACAGCCGATACACTTTCTTACAGCGAGGACGGGTCCTCAATAGAAGCATTCGGAACGGTTAAAGTAACAAGTTCCGATGTGAAGATCAATGCGGATCATGTTGTATACATGATCGAGGATAAACAAGTGATCGCGGATAATGGCTTCACGATGCAGGCACAAAAGGGCGCTCGTTTGAGCGGCGAATATCTGGATTACAGCTTTAAAACGAAAAAGGGATTAACGAGGGATGTCAGGATAGCTTACCGGTATTCGGTCATGACGGGAAAATTCGCATATCTTGATGAGGAGAAGATCGAACTAAAAGATTCTTCGTTCAATACTTGCGGCCGGGAGCCCCCGCATTATCATGTGGCCTCATATACGACCACATTATACCCGGAGGAAGGATGGGTGCTCGGTTATTACGGATATCTCTGGGTGGACGGCATTCCTGTCGTTCCGGTACCCGTATATATGTACGATCTGAGCGTTTACGGAATAGGGCAAAAGACCGCTGCGAGCGGTGTCATGGCGGTGCCCGAAATGGGGTCTAATGATGACGACGGATTTTATGTTCTGTACAAGCTCCCATGGGTAGCCAGCAAAAAACATAACGGACGGCTTGTGTTCTTGAACACCGCAAAAGGAGGTTTTGGCGGCGGTGTTGAAGGCAATTACATCATCGATGATTATAATGACACCAATTACAGGATAAATTACGATCCCAGATACAACACCTTCGGAGGTGTCGCCCATAGGTACCGTTTTGGTTCGGAAATAGGCCGAAAAGATGTTGCCTCGTACACGTTTTTCAGAGTAAAACAGCAGCTACTGTTCGAATTGATCACGAATGTTTCCTATAATGAAAGAGTTAATTATGAAAGGGTAAGCCAGCTGCCCAATCTCACATTAAGGCTTAATGATGTTCAAACCCCGATCAATAATTTTTATATGGGGGGCGAGGTTTCGTATGGATATATCACGGAGGAAACTTCCGGAACAGGCGATACCACGGGGAATTTGCAAACAAAAGGATATTTCGACATCCCCACCGGCATCGGTAAGCTCTATGCGGGGCTGGGATATAACCAGTCATGGTATGGGTTGACCGGATATTGGTCCAGATTGAAGCAGAATCTGACCCTTTCCCGCGATTTTAACAACGGGTTCGATTCATACATAGGGCACATGCATTACATAAATTTTGACGGAGTAAGCCCTTTCCGGTATGAACTTTATTTAGTGAGCCCTTCTGATGAATTTAGCTTTGGTTTAGGGTATAATTTCGGGCCGCACAGGGTGAGTTTTGATTATTCTTATTATGTCCCGGACTGGGACCCCAGAGAGTTTGTTTATGCTTTATCCCTGGGTTTTCATTGCTATACTGTTGATATAAGCTATAACACGGCGATGGAGCAGTTGACGTTCGGAGTAGGCATCATAGCGAGGTAAAATGTTCATTACTTTTGAGGGCGGAGAAGGATGCGGCAAGTCAACGCATTCAAAACTTCTGAAAAGATATCTTGCAGGGAAAGGGTTCAAGGTGGTCTTGACCCTTGAGCCTGGAGGCACAGATATCGGGAAGAACCTGAGACAGGTGCTGCTTAAAGGCAAAAAGCTTGTTTCCAAATATTCCGAGCTGTTCCTTTTTGCCGCGGACAGGGCAGAACACATGGAGAGGATCATCAATCCGGCGCTTAAATCAGGGAAAATAGTCATATCGGACAGGTTCATAGATTCTACTACAGCGTACCAGGCAGGAGGAAGGATGCTTCCCGCTAATCAGGTCAAATACATCAATAAAATATCCTCGAACGGAATGGTCCCGGACCTGACCTTTCTTTTGGATATTGCCCCGCAAAAAGGAATATTAAGGGGCACAAAATATTCCGGAAAAGACAAATTTGAATCAGAGAACGGCGGCTTTCATGCAAGGGTAAGAAGCTCTTACCTGAAGATCGCGAAACAGGAATCGAGACGCGTTAAAGTTGTTTCAACGGGGGGTACGGTGGCTGAAACGCAAAATACCATCAGAAGGATAGTGGATGAAAAGCTCAGAAATAAGAAGTAAATTCCTTAAATATTTTGAAGGGAAAGGGCACAAAGTGCTTCCCGGGTCGTCGCTTATCCCCACTGATCCCACGGTGTTGTTGACCCTTGCGGGAATGCTTCAATTTAAGCCCATTTTTTTGGGGCAGGAAAAGCCAAAGAACAAGAGAGTGGCGACCATTCAGAAATGCATAAGGATGAATGACATAGAACATGTCGGCAAAACGGCGCGGCACCATACTTTCTTTGAGATGCTCGGCAACTTTTCATTCGGAGATTACTTTAAAA
Source organism: bacterium (assembly GCA_043820455.1). GTDB lineage: Bacteria > Margulisbacteria > WOR-1 > CAVSGV01 > CAVSGV01 > JBDRDU01. The sequence continues at coordinate 22,271 of JBDRDU010000046.1, forward strand.
AGGACGCGATAAGCTTTGCATGGGAAATGTTAACGAAAGAGCTTGGATTGCAGGAAGAAAAACTGCGGATCGCGATCTATGAAAAGGACAGCGAAGCGTTCAAGATCTGGAATGAGGACATGAAGATCCCCTCTACAAGGATCCATAAGCTCGGAGATGACAATAACTTCTGGGCAGCGGGAGCAACTGGACCCTGCGGACCCTGCTCGGAGATCTATTACGACCTGGGGAAGGATCGGGGCTGCGGAAAACCTGACTGTGCCCCGGGATGCGATTGCGACAGGTTCCTGGAGCTCTGGAACCTGGTCTTCATTGAATATAACAGGGATGAAGGAGGCCGCTTGATAGAGCTGCCGTCAAAGAACATCGATACGGGAATGGGGCTTGAGAGGATCGCATCCGTATTGCAGGGCGTTACATCCAACTTTGACACGGATCTTTTCGTGCCGATATTGAACAGCTTGAACGAGATCGCAAAAAGCAGAGATGATGCGCTTTTGGGATCAAAAAGGATCATTGCTGACCACATAAGGGCTATCGTGCATTTGATCGCCGACGGAGTTCTGCCGTCGAACGACGGAAGAGGTTATGTACTGCGCCGCATCATAAGAAGGGCGGTGCGGCATGGCAAGATGCTTGGAATAAACGAACCTTTCCTGTACAAACTGGCGGCGGTAGTTGCCGAGGTGAACGGCGATTTTTACACGGAATTGAAAAAAGAGCTGAAGTCCATATCCGCTGCGATAAGGACTGAGGAGGAACACTTCAGGAACACCCTGCAGCAGGGGATAGACATCTTAAATAAACTGCTTAAAAGCGGGATCAAATCCATCCCGGGCAATGAAATATTCCTGCTCCATGACACATACGGTTTCCCTGTTGAGCTGACACGGGAAATAGCAGCTGAATCCGGAGTGGCAATAGATGAAAAAGGGTTCGCTTCTCTTATGGAGGGGCAAAAGCAGCACAGCAGGATCTTCGGCATTGCGGCGGAAGTGAAACATTATATGGGTAAGTTGACGGATCTTTTGCCAACAAATTTCATCGGATATAATTCTCTCGCGGCTGACTCAAAGATCATCCATATAGATGAGGAAGATAAGCTTGTCGTGCTGGAGAAGACCGTTTTTTATCCCGAGGGCGGGGGGCAGGTGGGAGATACGGGGAAATTTTGCCTAGGAAAAAAGGAATTTACTGTTACCGGGACTTACGGCCAGATAAAAGGCGTTATTGCCCACAAGGTCAAAAGCGTTAAAGGCCTTGAGCCGAATGCAGGTGTCAGGGCCGTGGTTGACGCTGAAAAAAGGAAGAACACTTCGATCCACCATACAGCCACGCATCTTCTTCAAGCCACTTTAAGGGAGCTGTACGGGGAAGGATTGAAACAATCCGGCTCATTCGTCTCTCCCGAAGGGTTCAGGTTCGATTTTAACCATTTGGGAAGCATATCAAAAGATGACCTGGAAAAGATCGAACGGCGCGTGAATGAGCTTGTCAGAGAAAAGTTAAAAGTTGAAGCATCGGAAGTGTCCCTGGAAGAAGCAAAAAAGAAAAGCGCTTTAATGTTCTTTGGGGAGAAATACGGCGACAGAGTGAGAATGTTGAAGATAGGGAATTTTTCCCTGGAACTTTGCGGGGGCACGCATGTCAAGAACACGTCGGAAATATCCTTTTTTAAGGTCACGGGAGAAAGCTCTGTATCTTACGGGATAAGAAGGATAGAGGCCAAGGCGGGAGAAGTGGCAAAACAGTATGTTCTTGGCCTGGGGAACTCCGAATGGGAAAAGAACAAACAAATGTTCGGGAAATATGAGGCCATGGAATTGAAGAAACAATTCACCGAAGGGAAGCCCGAAACATATTACCAGTTCTTCAGGATCACCTCAGATGAGATCGAATCCCTAAAGAAAGCGGTGGCGCAGGGGAACATTTTCCTCATAAACAGGATGCTTGAGGATTTCAAAAAGAAAAATGCGGGGCTGGCCGAAAGGATCAAGCAGCTTGAAAGCGAACTTGAAGCCGAAAATTTGAGCTTTGTTTCCGAGCGCCTCGATGATTACATTAAAAAGTCCGTGGACATGAACGGGTCCCGCATTATCCAATGCGAGTTCAAGCATTACGGCTCTGATATGCTCAGGAAGGTCTCTGACATCATAAAGTTG
>JBDRDU010000047.1:0-3642 GCA_043820455.1 bacterium
GTACTTTTTTATATCCGCGGTCTTTTTGCAGAGCTGCGCCAGTTTTGACATCTCCGCAGCTGCCGCGACCAGCATTTGTGCCACCATTACCGATTCCGCCTTGTTCTTCTTCCCGCCGAGATTAAGGCAGTCGTTCCAGTCGGCGAAGAACATCAAAGGCAGCTTGTGGGGGCCCAAATGCTTCATTGTATAGTCAATGGCTTTGGCCAAGTGAGCGTACATAGTCGCTTTTTTGCCGGATGCGAAAGGCACCTTGCTTTTCAGGAACGCAGTATCTCCGGTCTCCTTTATGTATCCCGCCACCGAGAATATCAGCCAGAGATGGTCGTCGCTGTAATTCTTTTCATTGCTTATGGCTTTTTTCGTCAGAGGGGAGTACTGGTGAAGGGCGTTGCCTTCCTCGAACTGCGTGCTTGCCAGGTCAACGATCCTTGACCTGACCTTTTTCGGTATCTGGTGAACGAACCCCAGAGTGTCCTGGTTCGAATCCCTGAATCCCATACCCCTACCAATGCCGGATTCATAATAAGAAGCGGACCTTGACCAGTTGAAAGTGGTCCTTGCCTGATACTGGTTCCATATATTGACCATGGCGTTCACGTCAGTATCCGGCGTATCCGCGCAGAAGTGGCTCAAGTTCTCTTCCCAGTACTTTTTCAATGTTTCAAGCTCCTTGAGCACCAACGACGGCGACCCGAACTTCTTTACGATGCGCGGGATATCGTTCTTTTTTTCGCTGTAGCCGAGAAGGAAAATAAGGGTCTTTGTCTGCCCCGGCTTAAGCTTGATGTTCATGAAATGGCTTCCCACGGGAGACCATCCGCTCGCTATGGAATTGGAGCCTTTTCCGGCTTTGACCGCCGCGGGGCCTTCCAGTGATCCGTATTGGCCGAGGAATGCCGTCCTGTCGCTGTCAAAGCTGGCGGCTTTCGCATTCGTGCATGTGTGGTAAGCAAAATAGCTTTTCTCCACCCTGTAGCGCGACATGTGATAAATGACGTTGTCTTTGAAAGCAGTTTCCCCGATATTAAGGTTGTACTGGTAATCCGTCATGTCGTTCAACGCGTCCCAGAGGCAGAATTCTATGAATGACGTAACCGTAAGGTCCCGAGTTTTCTTTGTTTCGTTCTTTACTTCCATCATCCAGACCTCAAGGTTCTCGCCAAGCGGAACGAAGTAAGTTGTCTTTGTCCTGATGCCCGAATAAGCGGAAGATATCGCGGTGTATCCTATGCCGTGGCGGCACTCATATTTGTATTTCCGCAGGTCCTTAAGCACCGGCTGCCAGGAAGCGGACCAGAAATCCTTTGAATTGTTATCCCTTACATATAGGTATCTGCCGCCCCTGTCCGTGGGAATATTGTTGTACCTGTACCGCGTCAGCCTTCGCTCTTTCGCGTCCCTGTAAAAGCTGTACCCGCCGGCAGTATTGGACATTAAGGCGCAATAGTCCTCGCATCCAAGATAATTTATCCATGGAAACGGAGTATCGGGCCTCGTTATGACATATTCTTTCCGCTCGTTATCAAAATATCCGTATTTCAACTTTATCATCCTTTCTTTATTCCAGTACCAGGACTTTTATATCGGCGCCTTTTATCTCAAGGAACATGGATCCTTCTGATGCGGTGTGCGCGCCGCCGTTCAATATGTCCTTGGCCCCTTTGTATTTTCTCGGCAGTTTGATGATGGGTGACTGCGCAATATTGGAATGGTTTATGATGTACAGGACGGTCTTGTCAGAGCTCAATACGGCCATTTCCACATTGTTTGAATTCGTTATCTTGAACTCCGGCTCCGGAAGGTGCTTTCTTATGAAGTTTATAAGCTCCTTATTCTCATCGTTCAAGGCGGATAAGAAGAGGCTGAATGCCGCGTATATCACACGGCCTTTTCCGATGCGCTTTTCTATTATCGCCGGATGGCCGTCGTCAAAGCTTGCTATCACGTTATTGTCGCTTGCGTCGACTATGTCGCGGAATCCCGCTGCTTTTACGTTCATCGCCGATATCTTTATTTCCCTGTCGATGATCTCGGTATGGTCGTATTTGATGTCCAGCAGGCCTTCCATAAGAGGTGTTTCATAAAGATGGGCGTTCTCATTTTTCAGCCCGAACCTTGCTTCCGTTATCAATATCCCGCCGTCATAGACGAATTTCCTTAATAATTTTGCCGACTTGTCCTTAAGTATATAGGGATTGGGCAGAAGGATCGCCTCAAAAGGAAGCGTCTTTCCGGCCTCAAGGTGTCTTTCAAATATGAAAGAGACGGGGTTATGATGGTTCCATAGCGAGCTGTGCGCTCCGCTTACGGACAGCAGCCCGTGCATCAATCCTATGTCGGACCTGACCTCCATCCACTGCCCGGATATGTTCCTTGGCGGGCCCTGTTCTTCGTATGTTCCCACTTCGCTGCTGCGGAGGAACGCGATCGCCACTTTTGAGATGATCTCGCTTTTATCTATTATGTAAGATATCTTGTCTATTTCTTTTATCGTTCCCTCTATTTTTTCAAGCCGCTCGGACCTGCTGCCGTTAAGTTTAAGTATCCCGAACCCGCCTGTTTCCGAGCCGAACAGGGGGGCTCTCCACGCGTGATAAAGAACTGTCCTTGCCCCATGGGCGAATGTCTGGTGGGTCCAGAGCCTTATGTCTTTCCCGTCCACGGGCCCCGGATAGCCCCATCTGACGTTCTGTCCGCCCTGGAGTTCGGTCACGTGGAATTCGCAATCCCTCTCGCTTACGTACCCTCTCCAGAGGTCCAGCATCCTTGCCAGGTCCATCGGGCCCGCCTTGTTGCCTTTCGGATAAACATCAAGCCCGTACCACTGCATTTCGGAGGCCAAAATATCGTGGTCGGGGACCCTGGAACATATGCCTATGAAACCGTTCGTCCCCACCTTGTGTTCCTTGTCGAGGCCCTTTATCACGGACATTGCCCATGACAGATATTCTTTCAGCCTTATGCTTTTGAACCTGAACCAGTCCAGGAATATGTGGGGGTTCCCAGCGTCCCACATACCGCACCTTGGAGGAGTTATTTCGTCAAAAGAGGAGAATTCCACCGTCCAGAATTTCGTTCCCCACTTTTCGTTAAGCTTTGTTATGTTCTCATATTCCTTTTTTGCCCATTTCCTGAACGCTGACTCGGTGGCCTTGCAATGGCAGAAATCTTTTTGCGTGGTCGAATCAAGCGGAGGATAGGTCGGCTCGTTGTCCATTTGCCACATGTATAAAGCCGGGTGCTTCGCATACCTTTTTACCAGGTTTTCTATGAGCCTTTTTGCGAATTTTTTATGTACCGAAGAATCCCTGCATAGATTGGGCCTTGGGCCGTATTCGGGATAAAGGGTTCCGTCATCCGCCACAGGCCGTATCTCGGGGTATTTGCTTATGAGCCAGGACGGGGCCTGTGAAGCGGGTATGCCGAGGAGTATCTTTAGACCGTGTTTTTTCGCCAGTTCCATGGCTTCATCAAGCCCGGAAAAATCGAATTTGCCCTCTTTCGGCTCCATCCAATTCCATGCCATTTCTCCGAAACGGACGATCTTGAACCCGGCAGAAGCGATCTCTGAAAACGCCTTGTTCCAGTATTCTTTTGGCCACTGGTCAGGATAGAATGTAACGCCGATTTGAAGCATAA
>JBDRDU010000048.1:0-5130 GCA_043820455.1 bacterium
AGTATCTTAATGTCTTTCTCTGAAAAACCTTTTTCTTTTAATTTGCTCTGCGCATCCTTAAGCTGTTCGTTCGCTTCCGGGCTTGACTGCTGGGCTTTCTGCGCGTAAGCGCTTGAATACTGCTGGACTGCTTCCTTCACATCCGAGGAAGTCATCAGTTTCTTCATGTCCACATTCTTCTGCTGAGATTCTAATTGCTGTTCTTTTGCTTCCGTTTTTTTCTGCGCTGTTCTCTGGACATCATCGCTTTTTACATTCTCTTCCCTGACATTCTCTTCAAAAATACGGCTGAATTGTTCCGGCTCATCAGGAAGCTGGAATACGTTCTCCGTGGAGGCCATTCGCTGCATAAAGCTGTCGGGCTTGAAAACTGGATCGGTCGTCAAGGATCTCTTTACGGCCTTTTCAAGTATCTTAATGTCTTTCTCTGAAAAACCTTTTTCCCTTAACTTGCTCTGTGCGTCCTTGAGGTTTTCGCTGGCTTCCGGGCTTGACTGCTGGGCTTTCTGCGCGTAAGCGCTTGAATACTGCTGGACTGCTTCCTTCACATCCGAGGAAGTCATCAGTTTCTTCATGCCCGCGTTCTTCTGTTGAGATTCTAACTGCCTTGCGCCTTCCTCCTTTTTCCCCTGCTCAACCCGCAGTTTTTGAACATCTTTATTTTGTATGTTGTCCTTTGCCTCTAAGCTGTCATCTCTAATATTCCCCTCGAACATACGGCCGAAAGGCTCCGATTCTGTAATAAGCTGGAACGCGTTCTTCGGAGAAGCCATTCGCTGTATAAAGCTTTCCTGGATCCTGGAGATGAATTCGGTATCCAATGACCGCTTCACGGCCTTCTCAAGTATTTTAATGTCCTTTTCCGAAAAGCCTTTTTCCTTTAATTTGCTCTGCGCATCCTTAAGCTGTTCGTTCGCTTCCGGGCTTGACTGCAGGGCTTTCTGCGCGTAAGCGCTTGAATACTGCTGGACCGCTTCCTTCAAGTCCGAGGAAGTCATTAACTTCTTCATGTCCATATTCCTCTGCTGCTTGCTCAATTGGCCTTGATGTTCTTCCTCCCTGCCCTGAGCTCTTTTAACGGCTTCTTTCGTTAAGTTGCTCACTTCATACTTATCCTCTTTAAGTACCGCTTTTTTATCAAGTATCTGTTCAAGTTCATCATTGATCTTGCCGGTCGTGGACTTTTTGAGCGATTTCGGGGTTATATCCATTCCCAGCGCCGCAAGGTCCTTCGCCAAGTTCGAAAGTATCTTTATGCCCGGATCTTTTTGCAGTTTTGCTTGATATCCCTTTTCGCCCCTTAATTCTTCAACACGCTTTGCGCTGGATTTAAGTCCCTCATAAGCTTTTGAGTTCATCTGTTGCTGCTGAAGCTGCTTGAGCTGCTCTATCTTTTTAAGTTCCTGGGCGATAGTGGAATTATCAGCCTGCTCGGCTTCGTTGACGCTTTTTGTCTGATTTATTTGATTGGCGCTTATTACCATTTTTTATGTTCCTTCTCCTATATATATATCGTGTTTGGAGGCCAAAAACTTGCATCCTCATCCCTAGCCCTTCTCCATGAAATGGAGAAGGGAAACGAAGCTATAGCCTTGTTTTCCCTCTCCACGAAGTGGAGAGGGGTTAGGGGTGAGGTTATCTATGAACTGATATCTTCGGGGTTGGGACCATTTTCTTGAGGGCTTCCTTCGCTTTTTCCTTGTGAGGGGTGGCTTTTTCGGCCATTTTTTCGATGATCTTTTCGTATTTTTCAATGACCCTTTGGGCCTTATTTATGTAGGTCTGTATCTTTTCAAGTTTTATGGTACTTTCTTTGTCCAGAACACCCTTCATGTACAGCTCATATTCAAGGTTCGTCTTTTCGGCGTTAAGATCGTCCAATATGCGCTTCGCGGCATCCAGCTTCAAGGCCTCGAAATTGACCTCAGAGAACCTGTCTTCTATGCTGAGCTTTTTTGCCTTTATGGCAAGCTGGCTTTTTATTTCGCTAAGTATCCTTTGCTGCGCTTTTCTCCGCTTTTTGCTTGTCATAGTATTTAATTATATCACATTGGAACCTGCGACTAAACGTCGCGGTTCCAATTATTTTAGTTGTTATTACTGGGTCTTGCGGAGCCGAGGCGTTTAGCCTCAGGCTCTAAATGAGGTTATGATGCGTAAATTTCGTATTCGGCGTATGCAGAGGCCAGTCTTTCATATCCTGCCTGGACCTTTTCCTTTGCCTGCTCGTAAGCTCTTTTCTTTATGGCTTCCAGATCTGCCGGATCCGCGCCAAGCACCCCAAGGAGCGAATTGCAGGTGCTTACCTTGAATGAGTAAAACGCTTCCGCAAGCATATTGTGGGCATTGTCAAATCGGTCTTCAAATGATCTTTCCAGACGCTCTTTCAAGAATTCGATCGTCGGCTGCAACTGCTTTTTGGCCTCTTGCACTCCATCCTGTTTGGTCATGGCAACAACATACTCGTCAATGGTCGGACTGGCCATATCCACGATCTGCCCATCGCTCACCATGCCCTTTTCGTTCCTGGCAGAACCTTCATCCTCCACTTTCCCGTTATTTGCTCTGACCTGGCTGAGCACCTGGTATTGCTTTGCGGCGGTATTTGCCAGTCCCACATTTGCCGAAAGATCTGCGCTCATTTTATATCACCTTTTTCTCGTCACGCTTGGAGGCTTTTGCCTGAACGGGCCGGCTCGGTGCCTTTGACGCAATGCTTGCAACACGTGCTTTTGCCGAAGTGCTTGAACGGGCCCCTATCGCTGCCGCCGGCCTTTTTATGCCTGGGCCTCTTGCCGCAACTGCGCTTGGCGCGCGTTTTGCCGCCGGAGCAAACCTAATTGCCGGTCTAGCCGCCATTATGATCGCCGGCCTTGCAGCCGCTCTGCTCCTTGCTCTTACAGTCGGTCTCGCTCCTCTTACAGAGGGCGCTTTCGCCTTTGCCTTCGTTGACACCCCGCTTGACCTTCTGGCACCAAGCTTCTTTAATGTTCTTTTGTTTTCCGCTTTATTTTTTTGCCTGCATCTTATTGAGGAATATCTCATCCAGTATCAGGTCCTCTTTTTTCCCCTCGTATTCCGCTTTTTTGTCCTTATATTTTTTATCGGCAGACCTTCTCATTATGCTGCACGAAATGACCCTCACAACTTCCTTTGCGACGAATTCGTCCATTTTATCCTGGAAGAACTCAACCCAGCTGCCGCTGGTGTTAAAACTGAAGTCTCCGTCGGTCCCTACAAGCTCTCCCGTCCACTCATCCCCCACCTTGTCCCATCGGGACGGCTGTGTAGACCACTTTGTCTTCAATGCTTCCGCCGCGTCTTTCGCATCACCCGAGAGAGAAGAAATATAAGAGTCAACTTTTGTTTCCAACGTGTCGCTGAAATCGCCGAGGTCCGAGCTTAATGCGGGTGTCGTAAGGTCTCCTCCCCAATACGTCTCACAGTTCATATAAGCACTAAGGGTATTTATAAAGTCTGTTTGCATGCTGAAGAACATCTTCAATATGCCAAGGTTATGCGGGTCAACCTCGGTATAATCAGAAAGCCAGTTAGAAATATTGGTTATGACCGCGCTGTCATTCGTCAGGTTGGAGGAATCGCCGAAAATATCATACAACACGTTGAAAACCCGTTCTTTGGACTCCGTCATCGAGCACATCAGTTCAAAGGCCTGCTCATCCGTGTAAGTGCTTATCACTCCGCTTTTTGCTATCTGGTAGAAACTCTGTCCGCTCCCGGTGGAAACGCCGTCCAGAAGGTTCCAGTCGGAAGCATCCGGGGAGAATTCAAGATTGGAATATGCCCTGCCCAAACCCTGCCCCCAGATCAAATTGGCATTTTTGGGATCGGACTGCTTGGAAAACGTCTCAGCCAGGAATTCCGTGTCGTCCGTCCAGCCGCCCTCCTTAATAGCAGCTTCATATTCGGTCAAAGTCGAAGCCGTAGGGCTGCCGTACTGGTATTTCAGCTGATCATATTTTGGAAGGAATTTGAACGCCTGGGCGAGGTCACTTACAGCTTCGATAAAAGATCCATACTTCCCCGCATTTTCGCCGTTATGGAGGAATATTTTCGTTGCATCAGGTGCCGCCGGTTTCGCCGGTTGAGAGGGCTTCCTTAATGTTAAAGTTGAAATTCCGCCGTTAAATTCGTAGGCCATTAATTATACCGCTCCTTGATTATGTTTGACCGCCGAGCGCTTTTTCCATTTTGTACAGTTCCGTGAACACCGACAACATAGTCGTAGTTGTGTCTGAAAGCTTCGACATCTTGTCGGAAATTGCCAGTGACGCCGCTGCACCGTATTTTTGAGCCGGCGTGAATCTTACGCCGTCAACTATCAGGTCTTTATCCGGGTCCGCAAAATCGGCGAGCAGCTGCTTTATCTGGTTCTGAGAATCCCTCATGGCCCTTTTTATGTCAAAATGCACGTAATTCAATCTCTCCGTAAGCTGACTTGGTGCTATAACCCCCTGATATGCCATTTTTATACTCCTCCTTTTTCCCCTTGTCCTTATTCTTGTCCTTGTCACCCTGAACTTGTTTCAGGGTCTTCTTCTTCCCCTACACTATATATTCGTAAGTGGAAGGCTGAAACTTGCATGGGGTTTAGCTGAAAAATAAGGCTTAAAAAGTGGGATATGTGCTAAGTTTTAAGCAAATTAACTGACAAAATGACAAAATCCAAATGTCAAAATCCCTGCCTGCCGGCAGGCAAGGCAAATAAAATCCTAAATCCCAATGACAAATTAACGCCGGTTGTCCCTGGCTTTATTCACGATACTGCTTAGGATCAACATTATCTCTTCTGCTTCCTTCTTTAATCTATCCAGTTCATTTTTACTTGTCTGGCCAGCTAATATTGAAACCATATCTATTAATCGCAGCCAATAACGTGATTCCCTTGCCTCTCGCCTTACAATCGCCATTTTGTTCACAAAATCTCTCCTTGAAAGCGCCCCGTCCGCCTCTTCAATATTTGCGCCTACCGAGGCGCTCGATCTCACCAATTGTTTTCCATATTCCATTGATATTTGGCTCTTAATTAGCTTATTGACCAGGTTTGCGCAGCCAACCGCGAATTCAAGCGACCTCTCCCTTATATCATATTTTGTCATTTGTCATTAT
>JBDRDU010000049.1:0-4102 GCA_043820455.1 bacterium
GCAGCGCTTATTATGTCCCCGTGGGGCACAATAAAGGCAAGCAGCTCGATCTCAAAAAAGTGCTGGCAGCATTAAAACCTGTTCTTGAGAACGCTGATATCCCGAAATACGGGCAGAATCTGAAATATGATATCGAAGTGCTGTATAACCACGGAATAAACGTACGCGGTCTGGCGTTCGACACGATGATAGCGGCTTACACGCTCGATCCCACAAGCAAGATCGGCCTTAAGAACCTTGCCCACGGGCTGCTGGGAAAGAAAATGATAGAGATAACCGAGCTGATCGGCACAGGCGCGAAACAAATAACCATGGCGGAGGTGGACATAGAGCTGGCCTCCGACTACGCGTGTTCCGACGCGGACGTGACTTTCCAGCTTGTGCCTTTACTAGCGCGCAATATTGAAAAAGAGGGCCTGAAGGACCTGTTCGAAAAGATAGAGATCCCTCTTGTGGAGGTCCTGGCATCCATAGAAGAGAACGGCGTTTCCATAGACAAAGACAGGCTGAAAGAAATGTCAAAAGAGATCGAAGCCGAGATGGAGCACCTTACGACCCAGATATTCGCCATGTCGGGGGAAGTGTTCAACCTGAATTCCCCAAAGCAGCTGCAGAATATCCTGTTCACAAAACTGCAGCTGCCCGTGACCAAAAAGACAAAGACGGGCGCTTCCACCGATGCCGAGGTGCTTGAAGATCTTGCCGGCCGGTTCGAAATAGCCCGGCATTTACTGGGATACAGACAGCTCCAAAAATACAAATCGACCTATGTTGACGTCCTGCCCGCCCTGATAAATCCCGCCACAGGCAGGGTCCACACTTCATTTAATCAGACAGTTACCGCCACCGGAAGGCTTTCCAGCTCGAATCCCAACGTCCAGAACATTCCCGTAAAGGGAGATATGGCACAGAGGATCAGGGCGGCTTTCGTCCCCGCTAAAGCGGGATGGAAGATCATCGGCGCGGATTATTCCCAGATAGAACTGAGGATACTCGCGCACCTGAGCAATGACCCCGTTTTCACCAGAGCGTTCAATGAGGACCTGGACATCCATAAGTCCACGGCAGCCGAGGTCTTTGACGTGCCGCTGGACAAAGTAACGGATGAAATGCGCGACAAGGCAAAAGTGGTGAATTTCGGGATAATTTACGGGATGTCGGATTTCGGGCTTTCAAAGAGCTTGAAGATAAAAAGGACGGAAGCGGCCAAATACATAGAAAAATATTTTACGAAGCACGCAGGGGTAAAAAGGTTCATTGATGATGTCATAATCAGGGCGAAAAAGGACGGGTATGCCTGCACATTGCTGGGAAGGAAAAGGCCGCTCCCTGACATCAATAATCCCAACGCGGGATTGAGGAATTTCGCCGAGAGGACTGCCGTGAACACTCCTGTACAGGGAACCGCCGCGGACATAATAAAAGTGGCGATGATAAACATCCATGAGCAGCTGAAGAAAAAAAAGCTGAAGGCAAAAATGATACTTCAGGTCCACGACGAGCTTGTTTTCGAGGTCCCCGATGAAGAAGCCGCCCAGCTCAGAAAGCTGGTAGAAAGTGAAATGGTCAACGCGGTCAAATTGAATGTCCCCGTAAAAGTCCACATAGGCGAGGGAAACAACTGGGCGGAAGCGAAGTCCTGATCATTTCCTGACCGCCAAAATAGCAAGAAAAAGAGGTATTTCCGCCCTTGCCATATTCTCCGCCCTTGCCTTCCCTCCCGGCTTGCTTTTTCTCTGCGACACCCATTCCTCAAGTTTTGTCACAACAAAGCCAAATGAATTGAGCTGATAAAAGTAAGCCGATAAAGGCTTATGAAATGTCCACGTGTGCACGCCGGGAGCAGCGCCCGGATGCATCTGTATGGGTATCTTTATTTCCGTCATATAACGGTCGACCCGGCGGTATTGAAGCTTTCTTTTTTCGTCAAATCCCCACCCGCTCTGCCTGGGTATCCTGAAGCACGGATGGTTCAGGACCCACAGCAAACGCCCTCCACTCTTTACGACTCTCGACATTTCCTTTGCGGCAGCTTCCAGGTTATCCATGTTCTGAACGGCAAGGACCGAGCATGCGGCGTCAAATGTCCCATCCTGGATCCCATCCAACTTTCCGGCATCTGCGACCCTGTAGTGGATATTATATTTTTCGCCGGACCTTTTCTTGGCCAAGTCGATCAGCTTTTTTGAAGCATCGATTCCGACCGCCTGAACGCCATCCCGTGCAAGCTCTCTGCACAGCGCTCCCTGCCCGCATCCGACATCAAGGATCTTTTCGCCGGCCTTGGGATCAAGAAGTTTTAATGTTTCCGGGATTATAACGTCGCGGTGGTGGTCCGACGCTTCACAAACGTGCTTATCGTACCAGCCAGCAACTTTGTCCCAGCTTGTGTCCTGACGGGTCATTTGAGGATATTCTCGAGCCTTTTGTTGATCTCCGCCCAGTTGACGATGTTCCAGAAAGCTTCGATGAATTTAGCCCTTTCGTTCTTATAGTCAATGTAATAGGCGTGTTCAAAAACGTCGATGACCATTAAAATATTGAACATGGGATAAACATTGGCATTGTGCTTTTCTATCTGCATTATCATTAATCTCTTTGTGAGCGGGCAATAAGCAAGGGCGGCCCAACCAGAGCCTTCCACGCCGGCCGCCGCCTGGGAAAATTCCTTTTTGAACCTTTCAAAACTCCCGAATTCTTTTTCTATCTCTTTTGCCAGTGTCGCGGCCGGAGCTCCACCACCCTTCCCCGCCTGCCTCGCGTCAAGGCGGGCCGGAGCCAGGTTCCCCCAGAACAAAGAATGAAGAAGATGCCCGCCTATCTGGAACGATAATTCCTTTAATGTCGCCTTCATATCCAGGTCCGTTTTCTCGATCCGCGATCTGTCAAGCTTCTCAAGTACGGCATTAGCCCCTTTGACATATGCCATGTGATGCTTGTCGTGATGTATTTTCAACTGTTCTTCGGACATGTGCGGAGCCAGATCACCGTATCCGTAAGGCAACTCCGGCAAACTGTAATATTTTTTCTCCGCCATAAAGATCTCCTTTCAGCGCCGGTTCTTTATCTCATCTATCTTATCAAGCAGGACCTGCATTTCGAGCGGCTTGTTCAAATAAGCTTCCACGTTCAGGTCCCGGGTCTCCTCTTTTGCTTTTTCAGTCTCAACGGCTGAGAGCATGACCACGGGGATATCTTTAAGTTCCGTGTCGCTTTTTAAGCTTTTAAGCACCGCAATGCCGTCAAGGCCGGGCATCATAACATCCAAAAATATCATATCCGGCTTTTCAGTCCTGGCCATTTCCAGCCCTTTGAGGCCGTTCGAAGCCAGAGAGACCGCATAGCCGCCTTTTGATTCCAGAAGAAGCTTGAACGCCGTAGGGTAGTTCGTTTCGTCATCTATCACGAGGACCTTGAATATCGCCATGATCGCACCTCCCGTTTCACCGTGATTATCCTATATTTCCCGTCAGTTTGCCATGTGTTATTTGTTAAAAAATAAAATTTCGCTTTATCCCTCCCCCTCCTGGCTCGTCCAGCTTTTCTGCCCCGGGAAATGACAAAATCCAAACCTCAAATGTCAAATGAATCAATAAAATCCAAATGACAAACGGGACTTTTTAAGCCGTATTTCGGGCTTTATTTGAGCTTTGACATTTTGCCCTGATTTATTTGGATTTTGACATTTGTCATTTGACATTACCAGAGGTTCACAACGATCTTCATCAGCGATAAAATTCGCGACTTGCGACGTCTATTTTGCCGCCTTCCACTCCTAGCTCTTCTGGCTCACCGCCTCTTTTACCGCTTTTGAAACATTCCTTGCGGACGCTTCCACTTCCTTCGATACCGGCCCTCCAAAACCCAGATCCTTCGGCTGTATCCCTATGATCATAATGCTGCATTTAAATGACTGTTCAAGGTATTGGGCCAGGACCTTTATCGGGAGCCTGTGGGTTGAAAAAGACATCCCCCCGCAGTTTTCAGGGGTAAAAACAGCGACATCTCCGGGTTCCTTGCCGATATCGGCGGCATCGATAATTATCAAATGATCGGGCTCGTACTTACGGATCTCTCCGGAAAGGTTCTCCGGCGCGGCATA
>JBDRDU010000050.1:0-28574 GCA_043820455.1 bacterium
AGCGCCACCAATGTTTTCCCCGCCTTAACGGACTTTATGGCCTTGACGGCCTTGCCGATCTCATCATACGTTCTTAAATCATAGTCATTCGCCTCGGTGAACAGGATTATCGACGGCGCGACTTCCTTGGCCAGCCGGTATATTTCTTTGCCGATCTGCCTTACTTCCGAATACGGGCTGGAAGCGAACCTCCTCACCATAAGCTCCAGGTTCCTCGCGTTGACCGTCAGTCCAAGCTGCCCCTGCGTCGCCAGCGACGTAACATACCTGGCATCCTCTTTTGCCCAGCCATCAAGAAGGTCAAAGTTCTTTTCCTGCCTGCCGGCAGGCATGGCATCTTTTGCCAGCTCCCTGTTCTTGGCAAAAACATGCTCTTTCAGTTTCACATATGACCTGTGATAAAAATCGTTCTGGGACTTTATGACCGCCCTGTATCCATCCGCGAACGGCGACTGTCTTATCTCGTCGGGAATGACATTATCGTCGCCCAATGTTATGTATCTCTGCGATTTTTCAGTGAAGGAACAAAGCCTGAAATGCTCGATCGACTCAATGGCAAGCCGGGATGTTCCGATGACATCAAAGTTGAATACAGCATGCTCCGCGACCGAATGGTGCCCCATCCTGAATATTATGTTCTGGTTCGATCTCCTTGATTTTTCCACTTCCCGGCGGGCGGCTGCCCTGAGCTCGTCAATCGGCCGCGGGTCCCTGCTTATCCGGGCATAAGAAGCAGAAAGTGTTTCCGGGGTAACATCCATCCTCTGGGGAGAAAGGGCCTTCAGTTCCTCAATGACGGCGGAATCAAGGTTGTATCCTGCGAGATTGATCTTCATTCAAAATTTTCTTCCGACAGCGTCCGCTATTTTTTTCAGGTCACTCATGAGTAGCTCAAAGTTATCGGGTTTCAGCGACTGTGCTCCGTCGGAAAGGGCTTCTTCCGGCTTTGGATGGACTTCTATTATCAGCCCGTCCGCGCCCGCAGCGATCGAGGCTTTTGCCATTGCCGGGACCATATCCCAGACCCCTATTCCGTGGCTTGGATCAACGATCACGGGCAGATGCGTCATTTTTTTGATCACCGGGATGGCGTTAAGATCGAGAGTGTTCCTTGTGTATGTTTCCGGCGTCTTGACCCCTCTTTCGCAAAGGATTATATTTTTATTGCCCTCGGATATGACGTATTCCGCCGCCATAAGCAGCTCTTCGATAGTTGAGCCAGGCCCTCTCTTCAAAAGGACCGGCTTTTTGGCCTTTCCCACCTCTTTTAAGAGGTTGAAGTTCTGCATGTTCCTTGCGCCTATCTGAAAAACATCCGCGTATTTTTTAACAAGTTCAACATCACGCGTATCCATGACCTCTGTAATCACGGAAAGTCCTGTCTTCTTGCCAGCATCGGCAAGGTATTTCAATCCTTCTTCGCCTAATCCCTGGAAAGAATACGGGGATGTGCGAGGCTTGAATGCTCCTCCTCTCAAGCCTTTGGCTCCCGCCTTCTTGACTATCTCGGCAGTCTCGATTATCTGGTCCCTTCCTTCAACGGAACACGGACCGGCGATCACACATATCGGCGCAGTCGCGCCTATTTTTACTCCGTGGCCAATATCAACAACGGTATCTTCTTTTTTGAATTCCCTTGAAACAAGTTTGAACGGCTTCCTGATGGGAACGACCTCGGCAACGCCCGGAAGCACCAGAAGATTTTCCACTGCAACAGTCCTTTTATCCCCGATAGCGCCGATCACCGTGCGCTCTGTCCCTCTTGAAAGGTGCACCCCAAAACCCATCTTCTTTAAGGTATCCGTTACATGGCTTACCTGTTCTTCTGTCGCGTTTGACTTCATTATTATCATCATAAAAAACCTCCCAGGATCAGCCCAGATCGGGCCTGAGCTTTTTCGCATCCTTTAAGTAAACATGCTTTATTGCAGATTGATCTTTGCCGGAATTCACATGCATTATGACCCTTATGCATCGAGGGAGCGACCCGGGAACATCCACCTCATAAGTACAAAGAAGAGGAGTGTTCTTCCACCCCAACTTTCTTGCAGCAATCGCCGGAAATTCCGCGTTCAGGTCCTTTGTCATGGAAAAAACAACGCTCGCTATGTCCTGGGCTTTTATCTTGTTCAAGCCGGCCATTTTGCGAAGAAGGGTCATTGTAGATGAAACTATCTCATCTTTAGTGTTCTTTGGGACCGATATGGCCCCTCTTATCCCTCTGATGTAACTCATATATGCTCCAAATTGACCTTTATGGCGTCTCCGGACAATACTTTTTTTATTTTACCATCATATCCCCGAACCCGCAACTCTCCCCTGCTGCCCACCCCCTCAGCAATGCCGCGGACTTCTCCTTTGGAAGTTTCTATCTTGACCCTGTTCCCCAGCGTTTGGCAAAAACCGCTCCATTCTGAAACTATCTCTTCCTCCCTGTGATGAAGAAAATCTCCGTAAAGCTTGTCGATCTCTCTTCAAGAAGTATCTTTATCACCTTATCCCTGTTCAAGCTGGAACCGAGTTCAAATTTAACGGAGGTCGCCTGTTTTTTTAATGAGGAAGGGAAAATGCTTAAATTGGTGTTAAGGTTTATTCCTATGCCGATGATGATCACGTTCTTTACGGCTTCACAAAGTATGCCTCCGATCTTTTTCCCTTTTATGACGATGTCATTGGGCCATTTTACGGATGTATCCAGTTTTGTCAGTCCCCTTATCGTGCGGACAACGGCAACGGCGGAAAGAAGGGTTATGATGGGGAATTTGGAAGGGCTTACGTAAGGTTTAAGTATTATCGACAGGTAGATGCCCCCATAAGGCGATATCCAGCGCCTGTCCAATCTGCCTTTGCCTTTTGCTTGAGAGGCGGCGATAACAACGGTTCCTTCTTTTGCCCCGAGCCCTGCAAGGCGGCGCATTTCGTCATTTGTGGAGCTTACCTCTTCCATGAGCAGGATCTTCTTGCCTACTGTTCTTGTTTTTAAACTTTTCAGTTCCAAGATCAATACTTATAAGACAAGTTAATCTGCAGCAGGTCTGTGGATGTGTCGGTCGTTGATGACGGGATGCTTTCCACTTCGTACAATGCTTCAAACAAAGTGTCTGTTGCAATATCCCAGGAAACACCCCCATTAAGAGTAAGCATGCACTGCGAAAGATCACTGCCATATGAATTATCGGAAGCCAATCTCCAGTCTACCCTGCCGATGATGCTTACGTTCTCCGTAATGGCCTGGTCAAGCTCTCCTCCTACGTCCACAACCCCAGATCCCCCTCCATTGCCGATATACCTGCCAAAAACATCCAGGCCTGCGAATAAGTCCTCGTTTAGCGTGGCATTTTCGTGAAGATATTCCGCGCCGACCTTCCTGTATTTAAAAGTGAGCATCGTTCCCGAATCCCACATATCAAGCATGTCAAATTGCAGCCCTACCATGGAGTTGGAAGGATATGCTCCATGTCCGCAGCCATAAAGCATGCCTATTTTGAATTTCGGGGAGATCATATATGAGGTATCGAACGTGAGTTTTGTATCGGTCGGTCCCGCCGGTTTAGCCTGAATATCCGCAGCCAGATAATCCACATTAGTGTTCAATTTAAAGGACGGGACAAAATACATCCCCGGGAAAACATAGCCGATGACCGCTTTAATTTGATGCACTTCCACTTCGCCGAGCGTGCTGACCTCTCTTGCAATGTATCCAAGCCCAAGGTCCATTCCCCACATCTTTGAGGATAACATGATGCTGTTCCAGGGACGCAGGTAAACAACATTATTCTCTGATCTTGCTATGTAGCTGCCATATGCATTCGCTTCTTCAGTATGGACAACAGGCCCCGGCCCGCTTGTCACCTTAACATCTACCGGATTTTCAAGCCCAACATTGAGCCTTAAGTCGCTCTCCACATCAAGTATCCTTGTTGAGAGATCGCTTGATCCTCCGCCAAAACCGGAATCCATTGTATCCAGGTTAACCTTAAGTTTTGCCGATTCGCTTATCCTTTTTGAAAATGTGGTCTTAAGCCTGTACCTTACCAGCGGCCCCACAGGCGCGGATTGCCCTTCAATAGAAGTATTCACCGCGATCAAATTGCCGAACATGATCCTGGCGGAATAAGAACCGGAAATAGGCTTTTCTTCCTGCTCTTCCGGCATGCGCTTCAGCTCCGCGATGTCAGCCCGCAGGCTTCTTATCTCAGTCCTTAGATCATCTTTTAACTTTTCAACGGCGATCTCAGTGTCGTCGCTGGATCTGCCAATGGAGCTGGCAAGCTTGGACAGGAACATGGCGGTTTCATATCTGGTGATATTGTTATTCCCTCTGTATGTGCCGTCCGGATAACCCTGTGTCACTCCCATGCCTACAAGATCGTAGACCGAGTTTGCCGCCCAGTGATCATTCGGGACATCTCTTAGTTTTACCTGTACGCCTCTCGCAACTTCGGGTGTTGGGGCTGCCTCAGGAGTTGAAATGGTCAGCATGTTCACTTTTACCACCTCTACAGTGGGAACAGCCGCTTCGGCAGTTACAAGAGAAAAACATTGTCCTGACATGCCAAGAACGATCAATAAAAATAATAGGATCTTTTTCATGCTTCACTCCTTGCCGCCCCAGTATACCATTGGGGCATTTTTTTGTCTAAAACCTATACATCAAGCCAAACCCCACAAGATCGGATATTTCCGGCACCGTACCCGAAAACTGGTCGATCTTGCTCGGCACAAAATAATACCTATAAAATGAACTGAACATAAGATCCCTGTGTATTAAACAATCCAATGACAGTTCCTGTGTAAAAGAAGACCCCGGAACGTCCCTGTCGATCTTGCCAAAATTATCTGTCACCAGGTCGGATCTGCTCTTTAGCGTTAAATCTTTTGATATTGGGGATGAAATTTCAAGACCTATATCCATCGTGCCATCAAGGATCTTCCTGCTAAAAAGGTTAAGCGGCACGAATTCAAGCGCCTCAAAAGGCAGGCGATAATCCATCCCCACGGAATGGAAGAAAAAGTTGATATTTGTTCCGCTCTGATAAAAATCCTTTATATACACCTCGCAGTTCAGATAATACTGGCTGTTGGGATGATCTGTGGAGGCCGCCCCAATAAGCA
This sequence comes from bacterium, assembly GCA_043820455.1. GTDB lineage: Bacteria > Margulisbacteria > WOR-1 > CAVSGV01 > CAVSGV01 > JBDRDU01. Next base: position 5,116 of record JBDRDU010000050.1, read on the forward strand.
GCTTTTCCGACAATCTTTCGCCCTGCGACATAAGCAGGCATATTTCTTGCTTAAAATCATTTGGCGCGGCCGTCGGGTTCATAAAATCAACGAATACGTATCTTGAGGTACCGGTGGCTTCAACGCTTCCAAGAAATGGGAGCGTGCCGATCTTTCTGCCAAACTGAAAACACACTTCGCTTGTCCCCACGCTTCCGTTGCTTTGGACACCTCTTGCCACATAAGCACCCGTAACATCCCACACTCCTATAACCGTTCCTGCCATAAAAGTGGGACGAGGCCTGGAATAATAAGTGTAATCCTCGCTCGGAGTTACGCCGCTTGTATCCCTGTGAACAACGCTGCCAGGGCCAAAAATGGTCTTTATTTTCACCGGATTTTCCAGGCCGATATCCGTCGTTAAATTCCCTTCAATATCTATGAGTCTTGTAGCAAAAGTGCGCAGCGTCAAGGAATTAAACGCCCCATCCATGGTATCCAGGTTCAATTTCAAATTGGCGTCGTCGCCCAGTTTCTTTTCGATCGAATATTTAAAGCGGTAATTCATTTCAGGCCCCAAAGAATTCCTGTGATCCTGGTCATATGCCAGTACGCTGCCGAACTTGCTCTTCAGCTCAACGGAACCATAATACTTCATGTCACCCTTTGCTCCGGACTGTTGCTTTACGTCAGCCAGATCTTTCCTGAGCCATGCTATCTCTTCTTCAATATCCGAAACATCCACTTCAATGGAAGCTGATCTGCGCAGGCTTAAAGCGAGCGTCGCCATAAAATACGCATTCTCATATCTGTTTATGTCCTTGTTTCCCCTGAAAGTGCCGTCAGGGTACCCCTGTGACACATTTATGCCCCTTTCCATCAAATCCCTGATGGAGTCATAAGCATCATGGTCGGTCGGCACATCAGGCGGCATTTCCTGACAAAAGGCCAGCGAAATAACGGAAAAGACCGCGATAATAATCAATATGAGTTTTTTCATAACATGTCCAATATTAATTTAGCTATATCAAAGACAGCATGCGGCTTTTTGGCTTTTTTTATGTTCTCCTTCATCGAGGCATCCGCCATTATCTCCTTGATCAAGGGAACGATCCTGTCCGGCTTCTCGCTGACCTTCCCTATCTGGTGCGCAAGAACATATCTGATGTTGCCTTCTTCCTGTCCGGGCAGCCAGCTCGTGATTATCATCGGCAGGTCCTTCGCTAAGGCCTCGAAAATGGCGCCGGGCCCCCCTTTTGTAAGGATAATGTCCGAAGCACCCATGATGGACGGGACCTCATTCGTGAAGCCGTATATTTTTGAAGGAAAGCGCAGGGACATGTTCGCAAGCTTGTTCTGTAAAGCTTCGTTCCTTCCGCATATCACGATAAGCTGCATATTCAACGAGCTCTTGTTCAATTCGGCGACTATTTCCTGAATGTTGCCGGCGCCCTCTCCTCCTCCCATTACCAGCACAGTGAAAAGGTCTTTCTTTAAGCCCATCCTTTGCCTGGCCTCTTGTTTGTCATTGACCTCGGAGAACTTCGGATCGATGGGGATGCCGAGCACCTTTATTTTGCCCTCCGGAAGCCCTTCATTAATGCAGATCTGTCTGGCTTCTTCGGTCGCCACGACCATCACATCGGTATCCGGGCTTATCCAGGACTTATGAAGATTCACAGGGTCCATCCCGACGGTGATATAAGGCACATTAAGTCCGATCTTTTTCGCCGCTTTTATGGACAGGTGGTTGACCAGAGGATGAACGGATACAAGCATGTCGGGTTTTTTTTCATTGAATATCCTTGCGATATTGTTCAGTATAAACGGGGATGCGGCCTTTTCAAGGAGCGCAAGCCTTTTATTGTCGTTCAATGAGAACCAGAGCGTCCGCCAGAGCCACGGCGCATACTTGATCACAGGAGCATACGCTCTTGCAAAAAAATTCAGGAACACACTGCCCGAGGCAAATACATCTATGGCTTCCTGCTCTACTTCGCTCCCTTTCAGCTGTTTCACCGCGGACATAAGGGAATTTGCCGCGGCCCTGTGCCCGCCGCCGGTATCAGAATATAAATATAATATTTTTTTCTTCAGTTTGTCATTCGTCATTTGGATTTTGTCATTTGTATCCATCGGGGTGCTTTGAATGCCACTGCCAGGCCGTTTCAATGATATTCCTCAGGTCGCTGTGGTTGAATTTAAAACCCAGCTCTTTCTTTATTTTATCGCTGCTTGCCACAAGTGAGGCGGGATCCCCGGCGCGCCTCGGCGATTCAGACGCATTGATCCGCTTTCCCGTAATTTCACGGCACATTTCAATGACCTCCCTGACAGAATAGCCGTGCGACGACCCCAGATTATAATGACTGGCCCCTCCGTTCTTTTGGAGGTTTTTCAGCGCCAATACATGAGCGGAAGCCAGGTCCTTTACATGGACATAATCCCTTATACAGGTGCCGTCCTTCGTATCGTAGTCGGTGCCGTAAATTTCTATCTTTTCTCGCTGGCCCAGAGCGGCCTCCAGGATCAGAGGGATCAGGTGGGTTTCCGGGTCGTGATCCTCGCCCAAGCCACCCTCGATATCCGCTCCGGCTGCATTAAAATAACGCAGGCTGACGGAACGGATGCCATACGCCAGATCGCACCATTCAAGGAATTTCTCAAATATGAGCTTGGTCTCGCCGTAAGGATTAGCGGGATATTTGTCGTCATCTTCCTGGATGGGGGTCCTTTTGGGGTTGCCGTAAACCGCTGCCGAAGAAGAAAAAATGATCTTGTTTATCGCAAGCTCTCTCATTGAATCTATCAGATTAAATCCGCCTATCACATTGTTCCGCACATATTTCAGAGGCTCTTTAACGGATTCTCCGACAGCGATAAATCCGGCAAAATGCACGACGGCCTCTATCTTTTCCCTGGAAAGCGCGGAGTAAATACTGGGCCTGTCAAGAAGGTCCCCTTTTATGAACTTGGCCTGTTCCGGGATCGTCTGCCTGTGCCCATATGAGAGATCATCAAAAACGACAACGTCATAGCCTTGCTTTATAAGCTCAAGTGTAGTGACGGATCCAATATATCCCGCTCCGCCTGTGACTAATACCTTCACTACTTCTCTACCTGCCTGCCAGCAGGCCTTTCTTTTTGGCTATCGCTTTCCTGTAAACCGCTTCAACTTCTTTCGAGATTATCGGCCAGTCGTATTTTGTTTCAACAAGCTCTCTTCCTCTCGCGCCCATTTGCTTTATTATTTCAGGATTGCCTATTATCTTTATTACCGCATCAGCTATGGCATCGGGGTTTTGCTTTGGAACAAGAAGCCCGCTTTTGCCGATATCCATTACGCTGTTAACTCCCGGAATATCGGCAGCAACAACAGGCGTATAACAAGCCATTGCTTCAAGTTGAACTATCCCGAATGCCTCAAGCCTGTTGATCGACGGGAGCACGAAAACCGAAGAGGTGGAATATAAGCTTGCGAGGGTATCAAGGTTAACAGTACCGTAAAATGTGATATTTCCTTCAAGCCCCAAGTCCTTGATCTGATTGACGATCGACGGTTTTTCCTCCCCTTCCCCGCAAATTATGAGCTTTGCATCCGGATGAGCGGCCAAGATCTTGGGCATTGCGGCAACAAGATAATTAACTCCCTTATTCGCAGCTAAACGTCCAAGGAACAATATCTGTTTCTTTTTGTCCTTTAACGGGTCCACGCCCTGCTTTTTAAGGGACTCGTCAAGCTTGTCGTGATATACCCCGATCGGGATGATGTTCCTCGGCAGGTCCTTTATGACCGGCGACGTGGAGGCGTAAGATTCAGAAGTTGATATGATCTCCTCGACTTTCGGCAGGAACAGGCCGGCGTACCGGTCCATCAATGCCTCGAAGCCATGAGTGATGAAACGAGGTATCGGAACGCCGAAAAATTGCCCCGTAATGGTCACATCGCAGTGGAATGTGGCAACAACAGGTGTTTTAACCTTGCCGGCCACTGACCTGATAAAACTGTGCGGGGGGCAGTGTATATGGACAACATCATACCCTTCAAGTATTTTCAGGTTAAAAGACTGAGTGATAGGAAGATAATAAAGGAAATCTATCGCCGGGAGCCTTTTGATCTTTACCCCTTCAATGATCTCCTCTTTTTTGGCCTTTTTTGCCCTCGGAACATTGCAGGCGATAACTGTAACATCATGGCCGTTCTTCACGAGCTGGATGGAGAGGTCTTTTACGTATTTTTCCGTCCCTCCCGTATGGGGATAAAAATAAGGCGTCAACATTAATATCTTCATATCTTTACTCCTTTAGTGCCCCCTACAAAATGCCGGGGCTTTAATTTTAACTCTTTCCAGAACAAATTCCACATTGAATATAGGGCCAAAAACATGCTTTTATTGATTCCGCAGAAAAAAGACGGACCCAGATAAGACCAATCCATGCAGCCTTTGCACTTATCATCGCGCCCGTGCAAGGATACGGCCAGTTTAACCTCCCTTCTTTTCAGTGCTGATGCTATGCCCTCGTCCAGCTTGACCGCTGACCTCTGCAGATGAATACAGGGCGAAACAAGCGTATTGTCCGGAAATATCGTTAAGGCAGAACTGCCTGCCCTGCAAACAGGCTTTCTAACATTATTCCCGCCATCCTTTATGACCTGAAGGCTTGCCAAATTAAGAGCCACGTTCCTTCTGCTGAAATATCTTGCCAGATAATCCACGGAAGAAGCGGTAAATCCCTCCAGACCGGACCAATTATACACCGGATTTATCCAAAGTAGAACTCCCAACTTTTGCGAAAGGTCCACCATGTCCGGAAGCACCGCAATAGTGTTCCTTGTTATGGTAAAGTTTATAATCGGGGTTTTTCCCAGCTGTTTCGCCGTCTTTATGCCGTCCATAACGGATTTATAGCAATCTGTTCCCCTTATCCTGTTGTGTTCGGACTGCACGGGAGAATCAAGGGAAAAAACAAGATGATCCACAAGGTGCGTTATCTGTTGAGCTTTTTCAATGTAAAGTATACCGTTCGTCGTTAATATATTGAAAAATCCGAGCTTTTTTGACATTCTCAGGACCTCCGGAAGCCTCTCGTATAGCAAAGGCTCCCCTCCTGTAAAGTTCATGACAAGGACCCCCATCTTTCTCAGCTGCCGGAGGTTCTTTTTTACAACATCAGCATCCGCATCTTCCATCTCCTGAAATTCTTTTTTCTGCCAAAGAGGGCAGAATTCGCAGGTATCGTTGCACTTTAAGGTCAAATAGTAGTTACATACAAGAGATCTCACGACGAGGTTCTAAAGCCTTTTCCGAAAAATCCGACGAACCCGCCGGCTATCATGGTCGCCCCAAGGACAGCGATGGCTACCCTGATCCCCCAGACGTCGGCGATCGCGCCAAAGATCAAAAGCGGAAAGGTAAAGGCGGAATTTATCAGCATGTTCTGGACCCCAAAGACCCTACCTCGCAATGCAGCGGGCACTTCCGACTGCAGGATCGTCTGGAGCGAGGAATTTATGAGTATATTGCAAACGCCAAGGATAAAAATAAGGAAGATGGCCAGCTTGATGTCGCTGCTCGTCGCGACAAAAAACAGCGAGATCCCGGAGATCATGAAGCTCGCGATTATTATCGCCGTTTTCCGGAAAAAGTGGCTTACTCTCTCCAAAAATGCCATCCCGGCGAACATGCCAACCCCTGCTGCAATAACAAGATAACCGAAATTCTTCTCCCCGATCATCAATACTTCTTTAGCATAAGATATGGCCAGAAGGCTTACCACGGCCAGCGCGGAAGTTGAAATGAACATTTTAAAAAGGGAATAACCGACCACGACATTTTTATTGATAAAATCTATCCCGTTCTTCATGTCTTTCAAAATGCTTCCGGATACAGCGCCGGTCTCCGGGACCTGGGGCTTAAGCGGCACAAGAAAAATAAGCCCCGAAGAGATCAAATAGAAAGCAGCGGACAGGACAAATGTCCCCTGCTCCCCGATCCAGTTAACTATGGGCGCTCCAAGCCCGAATCCCAGCATGGACGCTCCCATCCAGGTCATCATGAACAGCGAATTCGCCACGATCAGATTTTTCCTGTCCACAAGCTCCGGGATCGAGGAGGCTTCCGCGGGAGCAAAGAACTGGGCAACGGTGTACACAAAAAAGCTTACCAGAAATATCAATGCTATGGATTTATTGACCAGCGGCACAAGCAAAAGTATAAGGGCTCCCCTTAATATGCAGGATACGACCATTATTCCTTTTCTGTCCAGCCTGTCCGAGTATACTCCCGCCAAGGACCCGAAAAGAATGGAAGGGATCCCGAAGGAAATCATGGGGATGGCAACGCCCAGATTGGACTTTGTCAGTGAATAAGCGAGTATCATGAGGACATAGATGAATATCCTGTCGGCAAGCTGGGACAAAAGCTGCCCCATCCAAAGCAGAAGGAAACCGGGATTCGAAAGAACAACGGACAATCGGGGCCTTGTCATATAGCGTCCTTTACCTTTCTTATGTCCCTGCCGGAATGTTCAGATATAAGCTCTTTAAAAACCCTGCCTGACACTTCCAATTCCTTTTCCGTCAGATCTTTCGGCATGTCCTGAAAATCGCCCTGCAGCCTGCTGACGATGAACGGCAGGTTCTTATATTTCCTTGCCAGCATCGGATCCGACGGCAGAAAGCCCTCGATCTTACAGAGCCTTATCTCAAAGGCCCTGCACAGGACATTCGCGTCCACGGATGCCTGCAAAGCCTGCAAAGCGTCAAGCAAAAGATCAAAAAGCTCGCTATTACTCTGCCGGTCCTCCGTCATTATATCAATAAGCTTGACCATATAAAACCCCGCGTTCAATTTTTCCTTGTTCTCCCGGAGCTTGTAAAAACTTTCTATCGTTTCGCACTGGCTCATTATGTCGAGATTCCTGGCGGCGGCAAGCTGCATATGGTTATGGCTGAATATCTCGAGCCTCCCGCCGAATTTCGAAGTGGGCCGTCTCGCCCCTTTTGCAATGGCCCGGATCTTGCCGTAGCCTTTTGAAAATAACGTGATGATCTTGTCCGCTTCCCCAGTGTTCTTTGTCCTGATATTTATTGCTTCAATATTATAAAGCGACATGCATGAAATCTATCACAAACACAAAAAAATTGCCAAGAAGATTTTTTTGTCATATTATTGTATAATATATTTTATGATAGAGAACAATATCAAGATCCTTTTGGCGGACGATGAAGAGAACATAAGGCTTTTAGGAGCAAAGCTCTTAAGTGAAGCCGGCTACGAAGTTGTCGTTGCCGCTGACGGTGAAGAAGCCGTATCAAAAGCAATATCAGAAAAGCCCGACCTTGTCATAACAGACATTAAAATGCCGAAAAAGACCGGATTCGAGGTCTGCAAGGCCCTGCGAAGCGACCCTGGCCTTGCCCGCGTACCAATACTTATCCTTTCCGCACTTGGCGATGAATTCAATAAACTGACCGGATTTGAAGGCGGTGCTAACGACTTTATCACAAAACCTTTCAGGGCCGAAGAGCTGAAAGAAAGGGTCTCCCTCCTTCTTGAAAGAAGAATAAGGGCATCCAAAAAGAGCTCTCCGGCAAAGATCGAAACAGCCCAAGCGGAAAGCGCTCCCGTACAAATATCCAGCGGTATCCCCGAACTGGACAAAATGCTCGGAGGAGGCCTGCCAAAAGGCTCGAATATCCTGATCATAGGACCGCTTGGCCGGGGCAAGTCCACGTTTGCGCGGAAATTCATCGCCGAAGGTCTTTCCCGCGGAGAAAAATGCCTCTTTGTCGCCGTTGATGATGATCCCGCCCTGGTAAAAAACGAACTTAACAAGACAATTAAAACTAAAGCCGCCGAATATGAGGATAATGGTTCTTTGAGATTTATTGATGCATATTCGTGGTCATCCGGAGAAGCAAAGGTTCAGGAAAAGTACAGGATCGAGGGAGTATTGAACCTAGACCAGTTATCAGACTTGATAAGCCAAGCCGGCAACGACATAGGCCAGTCCGTACAGCAAAAACTGGGCGGAAGAAGGGTATTCGATTCCCTGTCAAGCTTGCTCGTAAACCTTGAACTTCCCGATGTCCAGCGCTTCATATCCCAGATCGGGCACACAGCGCTTTCATTCGGCGGAGCAACGACCCTCTTCGTGATAGAAGAAGGCTCCGTCAACGAACAGATCGTAAATAATATCAAATACCTTATGGACGGCATACTTGAGTTCAAGGATGATGCCGGCAAAAAGAAGATCAGAGCTTTAAGCATGAAATGGATCTCATTTGAAAAGGATTGGGTAGACTGGCAGTTGTAGTTATTTTCGACAGTTCTGTGTCGAAACTTGCTACAATAGTTATTTCATGTTATAATTTTCCTCGCTAAATCAGCAAATTTATTTGGCTACTTTATTGCTACTTATTTCAATCGAGGTGATTTAAATGGAAAGCGCAAAACCCAGTATATTGATAGTTGACGATGAAAAAGACATCCTGCTTTTGTACAAAAATCTTTTAAAGGGCGAATTCAACCTGGCTGTTACGACAAGCGGACCGGATGCCATACGAAAAGTTTCCGAAGAACATTTTGATCTGGTCATACTTGACGTGATAATGCCCGAAATGAACGGCATAGAGGTCCTGAAAAAGATAAAAGAGATCGACGGCTCGATGGACATTATCATGGTGACCGCTTCAAAGGAAGTAAAACCCGCTGTCGACTGCCTTAAATGGGGGGCTTTTGACTATATCATAAAGCCTTTTGAGATCGAGGACCTGCTCTCAACGATAAGAAAAGCCCTGGAAAGAAGAAAGATCATACTGGAAAACCTTTATTTAAAACAGGCCCTTGATGAAAGGGCGTTTATGGGAGAGCTTATCGGTAAAAACGAAAAAATACAGAGGATCTACGACATAATTGAAAACATATCGGACGGCGACAGCACTGTCCTCATTACCGGCGAATCAGGCACGGGAAAAGAGATCGTGGCGGAAACCATCCACAAAAAAAGCAAACGCGCGAACAATCCTTATATCATAGTTAACTGCGCCGCGATCCCGGAAAACCTGCTTGAATCGGAGATGTTCGGGCATGAAAGAGGATCTTTCACGGGCGCCATGGACCGGCATATAGGCAAATTCGAACTGGCCAGCGGCGGCACCATATTCCTTGATGAGATAGGCGAAATGCCGCTTTCCATGCAGGCAAAACTGCTCAGGTCTGTCCAGGAAGGCGTTATAGAGCGCGTTGGAGGGGAAAGGGTCATCCCCATAGACACCAGGATAATCGCGGCAACGAACACAGACCTTAAAAAGGCAATTGAAGACAAAAAGTTCCGGGAAGACCTTTATTACAGACTGAACGTGATCCCTATAAATATGCCGCCTTTGAGGGATAGGATAGACGACCTTCCATTGTTCGTCAATTGTTTCATCGATAAATACAACAAAGAACTGAACAGGAACATCAAATATATAACTGGCGAGGCGCTGCAGATCCTCCAGAACTATCCCTGGCCGGGCAATATAAGGGAGCTTGAGAATTTGATAGAGAGGATCGCGACCATTTCAAAGGAAGACCATATAGATGCCGTCCATATCCCAAGGGAGCTCGTGAATTCGAGATCGGATAATGTCGGCAAATTCATCATGGAAGAAGGCTCTTTATTAAAAGCTACGAGGAGCTTTGAAAAAAAGATAATAATCGAAGCTCTCAGGTTCTGCAACGGGAACCAGACGAACACCGCGAAAGCGCTCGGCATCCACAGGACCACCCTTATATCAAAACTGGAAGCTTACGGGATCAATGGTTAACCGGGGATCTTGAGCTTGGCTTTTATCTGAGGGATGGCATCCTTGGCGGCATTCTCGCCCATTTTTATGAGCTCATCGACTTCATTCAAAGATAAAGCTGAAATATTCCTGTTAACCGGTTCAATGACAATATCTGCGGTCCGCTTGACCGTCTCGGACGTCCTTCTGCAATTGATATCCATGGAGCGCTCAATGACATTCAATACGTTGGGCAGCCAGCCGCCCAATATCACGTTCGGGATAACATCAATCGCGATAATGAAATCAGCTCCCATATCCCTGGCCGCCTCTACAGGCACATTATCAACAACTAATCCGTCCGCCAAAAGCCTGCCTTGGAACTGTACGGGAGAAAATACTCCCGGTATCGCCGCGCTTGCATGAACTGCTTTTGCGATGTTCCCGTGATCAATGACAACTCTCTCTCCCGTCTTGAGGTCCGTAGCGACAATATTCAGGGGTATCGCAAGGTCTTCGATGTTCTTGCAGCTTATGTTGCCGGTTATGAGTTTTTCTATGCCTTCGCCGGATACAGGGCCGGTTTTTGAGAGCTTGAATTTAACAAGCTTCATCCAATCAGCATGGCGCGCCTGTTTTGCCATATCATGAGGGTTCATTCCGCCCGAAAAAAGCGCCCCGAAGATCGCGCCAGAAGAAGTACCCGTTATGCAGTAAATGGGGATCTTGTTCTCTGCGAGGACTTTTATGACCCCGATATGCGCCACCCCCCTCGCCCCGCCGCCGCCAAGGACCAGGCCAACTTTTTGCGGCCCCCCAAAGATCTGCTTAAGGAAGCCGGTGACTTTTTGCACGCTGTTTTCCATTGTTGATTATAAGGAGACTAACTTCGCGGAGTGTATCCCTTTGATCTTCTCGAGCTCTTTGAGGACCTTATCGGAAACGGGACCGTCTATGTTAAGCACCATTACGGCCTTCTCGCCCGCCTTATTGCGGCCCACTTCCATTCCGGCAATATTGACGCTGTTCTTGCCAAGCACCGTGCCAACCTGCCCTATCATGCCAGGCTGGTCTATGTTTGATGCAATTATCAGGTAACCTGATGGAATAGCATCCACACTGAATCCATCGATCCCAACTATCCTTTCACCAAGAGTTGAGAATAAAGAACCTTCAACTTTTCTTTTTTTATCATCACTGCCAATAGAGATCGATATTTTATTGGCGAAGTCAAAACATTCCGTGCTTTTACTTTCCGTAATGTTAATGCCGCGTTCTTTGGCAACAATTGGAGCATTAACGAAATTGATCCCTTCTTCCATGGCAGTTTCAAGCAGCCCCTTGAGGACGGCAATGGTAAGAGGCGCTGTGTTCTTTTCCGCGACCTCGCCAAAATAACCGATCTTTACCTCGTTAACGGCACCTTCGGCAAGCTGTCCGGCAAGTTTCCCCATTTTTTCCGCCAGCTTCATATATGGAGCAACAGCGGACATGATCTCCGGCTTCATGGACGGTATGTTGACCGCGGCTCTTGCCGTACCGCCGTTGAGAACTTCGATGATCTGTTCGACAACATCTATTGCGACATTGACCTGAGCTTCCACTGTCGCCGCGCCCAGGTGAGGGACCGTTACGGCATTCTCCAGGGAAAGCAAAGGGTTCGTCGGTTCAGGCGGTTCTTTGTCATAAACGTCTATGGCCGCCGCCGAGACCTTTTTAGACTTCAACGCTTCAGCCAGGTCATTCTCGTTGATGATGCCCCCTCTGGCGCAGTTCACTAGCCTTACCCCGTCTTTCATCAATTTGATCTTCTCGGCGTTTATCAGGTTGGCCGTATCCTTGTTTTTTGGAAGGTGCAGCGTAATATAATCGGACCCTTTAATGACCGTATCCAGGTCCTTTATCTCGACGCCAAGCTTATCCGCATATTCTTTTGTTACAAAAGGATCGTAAGCGATCACTTTCATGCCGAAAGTGACGGCATATTGGGCAACGTGGCTGCCGATCTTGCCAAGTCCAAGGACACCAAGGGTTTTGCCGTAAACCTCGACACCGGTGAATTTGGATCTTTCCCATTTGCCCGCCCTGAGGGAAGCCTGAGCCTGCGGGATATTGCGGGACATTGCAAGAAGCATGGCCCACGTGTGTTCGGCGGCCGCGATCGTGTTCCCCTCCGGAGAGTTCACTACAATTATACCTTTTTTGGTGGCGCTCGGAAGGTCGACATTGTCCACGCCTACTCCGGCCCTTGCGATTATTTTAAGTTTTTTGCCGGCCTCTATGATCTTTGGGGTCACTTTTGTTTCCGACCTCACAACAAGAGCGTCATATTCAGGGATTATCTTAATAAGTTCATCTTCCGGAAGTCCGGTCTTCATGTCGACTTCAAAGCCGGCATCTCTTAGCTTTTTTAACCCGCTTTCGGCGATCTTGTCGCTTGCTAAAACTTTCATTTAAGCATTTCCTCCGCTGCGGCAACTGCATCGCCCATCTTTATCTTTGCCCCCATTTGCGAGCTTACGATCTCCAGAGCGGAGAAAGCGGTGATAACGTCCATTTTGTCCGCATAGCCAAGATGCCCGATCCTGAATATTTTCCCTTTCAGGTCCTCTTGGCCCCCGGCAAGCACAACCCCGAATTGTTCCCGCAGGCTTTCCTAAGAGCTTCAGCGTCGATCCCTGAAGGAGGAATAACGGCCGTAACAGCTTTTGAGGCGCAGCTGTCGCCGGCAAGAAGGCCGAAGCCTAAAGCTTTGACCCCTGCCCTTACGGCAAGTGAGAGCTTCTCATGCCGCTTGAAGATATTTTCCAACCCTTCGGCTTTCAGCATCCTGAATGACACCTGCAGGCCGAAAGCTATCGAGAGACAGGGTGTCCACGGCGTTTCACCTGTCTGCGCGAATTTTCTTGCCGCGCCAAGGTCAAAATAGAACCTGGGGATCTTCGCCGTTTCATAAGCTTTCCATGCCTTGGCAGACATGCTTATAAAAGAAAGTCCGGGCGGCACCATGAACGCTTTCTGTGACCCGGCGGCAACAACATCCAGCCCCCATTCGTCAGTCCTCAGGTCCGCCGTAAGAAGCCCGGAAACCGCGTCAACGATCGACAGGGCCCCGTGATCGGCAACCGCAGCAGCAATGCTCTTGATATCGTTCAGCACGCCTGTTGAAGTCTCGTTCTGCTGGAACAGGACCGCTTTTATTTCCTTGTTCTTGTCTTCTTTAAGCTTTTGCTCAATCAGCTTGGGATCCGCTGATCTTCCTCTCTCCACTTTCATTTCATCGATATTAAGGCCATACGCTTTGGCGATCTTCATGAACCTTGAGCCGAATGCGCCGATATTAACTATCAATATTTTGTCTCCCGGCGAAAGCGTGTTCACTACAGCAGCTTCCATCGCCCCGGTGCCGGATGCGGTAAGGATGAGAACATCGTTCTTCGTTTGATAGGCCCATTTCAGCCCTTCCGTAACCTCGGTCAGGACCGCCTTAAAATCTCCGCTCCTGTGGTTTATCATAGGATGGCTCATGGCCGACAGGACTTCCGGCGGAACAGGCGTGGGGCCAGGGATAAGAAGATATTGTTTCAATGCCATATTGAACTCCCCTTTCTATAGATCTCTAGACCAGTCTATTTCAACGAATTTGTCTCCGCGTCTGAATTTGAAATTCTCTTCTCCGCCTTTATAGGCTTCTTTCAAATGATGCCCTATCCTCATTGCCAGAGCATCGGACGTAGTCTCGGCATAGATCCCGCCATTGCGTTTATCTACAAAGATAAGCCGGTCAAGCGGGTTGTTTTCTTTCGCGCGTCTCTCTTCGCTTTTAATGACATTCATCAGTTCATCCATGTGCTCCGTGACAAAACTGCCGGTCAATGACACCTTGCCCATTGCATATTTATCCTCGATCTTTCTGTCAGCAGGGCATTTATGGTATTGCACGTCTTTGTTCTTTTTTGCTTCCGCCAAAAGCTTGTCATTAAAGCGCCAGTGTTTTCTATGGTATACGGCGTTACAGGCGGGGCAAATGCTGGGTTCAGGCAATCCCTTTGCGGTAATGTAAGGATCACGGAGAAGCTCTCCCACTCTATTAGCATTATAATGTTCGTTGAAATTTTTCCCGCCGCTAACAGAATTGTGAGCCACAAGCTCCCCCTTCTATCTCTTGGAATACTGGAATTTCTTCCTGGCTCTTTTTTGACCGTATTTCTTTCTTTCTTTTACCCTTGGATCCCTCGTTAAAAGCCCCGCTTTCCTGAGCACCGGTCTGTGTTCGGGTTTTGCACGAGTAATAGCCTTTGATACTGCCTGTCTCACGGCACCTATCTGCGAACATATGCCTCCGCCGTAAGCATCCGCATAAACATCATATTTGCCAAGCGTATTTGTCGCGACAAAAGGCTCCATGGCCATCTTATGCAATAATCTTCTCCCGCATATGTATTGCTCCAACAGTTTTCCATTGATAATATAGCGCCCGCTTCCCTCCGAGATCCACACCCTTGCACCGGATGTTTTCCTGCCGCCAGTTCCGTGATATTGCACTATCTTTGCCGGTCTCTTTTTTTCGGGAACTGCCTTGCGCTCCTCTATGACAGGGGTTTTCTCTGGAGACAAAATATTTGAAACTTCGATCTTTGTGGCAGTTTCCTGTTTAAGGGCTTTCTTCGGTTTTATTTCCTGCCTGACGGCAGGCAGGCCTTTTTTAACCTCTTTTTTTACTTTTGGCGCAGCTTTCTTTGCCGCTTTTCCGCCAGAGGCGGATCCGCCTTTGGCGGACTTTTTTATCTCTTTTTTTTCCTGCCTGCCGGCAGGCAGGGCTTTTTTACTTTCCATGTTTTTCATCTTCCATCCCCTTATATATCGATCTGTTCCGGCTTTTGCGCCTCATGCCCGTGCCTGGCATCCGCATAGATCTTGAGTTTCTTGAGCATTGCCTTGCCCAACCTGTTCTGCGGAAGCATGCCCCAAACCGCCTGCTTTATGATGCGCTGAGGCTGACGGATGATCAAATGCTTGAAATTAAGCAGCTTATCGCCTCCAGGATATCCTGAATGCGAAAAATACGTCTTTTGGCTTTCTTTCTTCCCCGTTACCATGATATCGGAAGCATTAATGACGATGACAAAATCCCCTGTATCAAGGTGAGGGGTAAAATTGACCTTGTCTTTTCCCATGATAATGCGGGCGACCTTGCCTGCGAACCTGCCAAGTGTTTTTCCTTTGGCATCCACAAGGTACCATTTTCTCTTTATGTCCGAAGCTTTTGTGCTGTGTGTTATTAGTCTTTTCATGATTTATCTCAATATTTTACATTATTTAAGTAAAGGCCGCAAGATGCAACAATCGGGCATTTTATGTCAACCGGATCGCCCTTGATCAATCTTTTAACGGTCCCTATATCTATCCTGCCTGCACCTACATCCAAAAGTGTCGCCACAATGAACCTGACCATCTTATACAAAAAAGAATCGGCAACTATCTTGAAACAAATTAGATCGCCCTTAAAACCGATTTTCTTTACCAGATCGCTTCCGGCCAGTCCCACTTCAAACTCGCGAACTCGTCTGAAATAATTATTTTGGCTGCTGCCTTTTCCGCAAAAGTTGACAAAATAATGCTCTCCAACGAACAACCTGGCAGCTTCTGACATCTTTTTCAGGTCAAGAGGTTTTGTCACTTGCAAAACCTTGTCCCAGAAGATCACGGGCAGGCATTTTCCGTTAAAGACAAAATACAAATATTCCCTTGATCTTGCCTGCTTCCTCGAATGGAACGTTAAAGGTGCTTCACGAGCACCATTCACTATGATTCCCTTGCCAAGCTTACTGTTCAATGCTTGAGGAAACCTGTCTGCCGGAATGGAAGAGCTTGTTACAAAATTGGCGGCCTGGGAAAAAGCATGCACTCCCCTGTCTGTACGCCCGGCAACCGTTATCCTTACTTTTTCCCTGGTCAGCTTAAAGATTGCAAGCTCTAACTCATCTTGTACGGTTTTCTTATTGCTCTGCGCCTGAGACCCGAAAAAGAGCCCTCCGTCATAACTGAAAACTATCTTTATGTTTCTCAAACAAGCTCTAAGGACGCCTTTGGAGCATTGTCGCCCCGATCTACCCCAATCTTGATTATCCTGGTATATCCGCCCGCTCTTCCCTCGTACCTTACGCTTAATTCGGTAAAGACCCTTTTTACAAGGTCCCTGTCCCTTAATGTCGCGAAAGCTTTCCTTCTTGAAGCGATATCGCCGTATTTCGAAAGAGTTATTATGCGTTCCGCCATTTTTCTTGCTTCTTTTGCCCGGGTCACCGTAACCTCAACTTTTCCATGCTGCAAAAGCGACCTTACGATGCTTCTCAGCATCGCGAGCCTCTGATCGGTGGGCTTGCTTAATTTTCTGTTCCTATTTCCGTGTCTCATCGCTTTCCCCTTCGTTTTGTGCGCCTGATTCCTTCAATAACAATTTATATTCCCTGAGCTTCTCGATGACCTCTTTGGCCGATTTTGCGCCGAAATTCTTTATCTTCATCAGATCAGGATCTGCATACCCGATAAGCTCCCCGACCGTTTTGATCCCGGCTTTCTTCAGACAATTTGAGCTTCTTGCCGAAAGCTCCAAGTCCTCTATGTTCATTTCGAGGACGGATTCCTTTGCCTCTTCTTTTCCTGATACCGCGATCCCAAGTGATTCCGCGCGCTGGCCCAGATTAACGAACATATCCACATGCCTGGCCAGGATCTTCGCGCTTTCCTTGACCGCGTCTTCCGGAGTTATTGCCCCGTTCGTCCAGACATCAAGTATCAACCTATCATAATTGATCTCCTGCCCTACACGGACCTCTTCTGTGGAGATATTCACCTTGAGCACAGGCGTAAAAATGGAATCTACCGGCACCGTCCCGATAGGCTGATTGGGCTTTTTATTCCTCTCGGCCACAACATACCCTTTGCCCCGCTCAACGACCATCTCGATGTTCAATTTACCGTTGCTTTCAAGATTCGCTATCACCAGGTCACCGTTCACTATCTCTATTTCCGCGTCATGGGTTATGTCGCTCGCTTTCACCTGGCCTTTTCCTTTGGCCTTAAGCGTTATCACCTTGGATTCATCTGTATGCGATCGTATGATGATCTCTTTGACGTTCAAGATGATCTGCAGAACATCTTCTACAACGCCTGTAATGGTAGAAAACTGATGAGGAACGCCCTCTATTTTTATTGAAGCTACTGCGGCTCCCGGAAGCGAAGATAAAAGCACGCGTCTCAAGGCATTCCCAAGCGTTGACCCATACCCTCTTTCAAGAGGCTCCACTACGAATTTGCCGTAATTTTCCGTCTGCGGAACATATCTGACCCAGGGTTTTTCTCCGATCATTATCATTTACATTACCTCCCTATCTCGAATAGAACTCGACTATCATGGATTCCGTGATCGGCTCCCCTATTTCTTTCCTTTCCGGTATCGACTCGATCTTTCCTTCAAGGGAAGCGGCATCAAGGCTCAACCATTTCGGGGGCTTTCTTTCCTCCGATTTTTCCAGATTGGCCCTGATCTTGGATGATATTCCTTCCTTGATCTTTATAGTATCGCCCACGCCCACCGACAAAGAAGGAATATTGACTTTTTTATCGTTTACAATAATATGGCCATGAGTGACAAGCTGCCGTGCCTGAGCGCGCGACGGAGCGAACCCTAATCTGTAAATAACGTTATCAAGGCGCCTCTCCAGAAGCTCCAGAAGTTTTTCCCCTGTAACGCCTTTCCACTTAAGCGCCCTCTCAAAGTATGTCCTGAACTGCCTTTCTGATAGCCCATAAGTACGCCTTGCCTTCTGCTTCTCGCGCAGTCTCATGCCGTATTCGGAGATCTTTTGCGGCAACTGCCCATGCTGTCCGGGAGGATAAGCCCTTCTTTTGAAAGAGCATTTTTCCGTATAGCATCTGTCACCTTTCAGGAACAGCTTGTTACCTTCCCGCCTGCATAATTTACACACTGATTTTATGTGACGCCCCATATTTCACCCCTTGCTTAAACCCTTCTTTTCTTTCTTGGCCGGCAACCGTTATGAGGAATGGGAGTTACATCCTTTATTGAGCTGATCTCAAGGCCTGCGCCTTGAAGGGCTCTGATAGCGGTCTCCCTTCCCGCACCCGGTCCTTTCACCAGAACACTGACTTCGCGCACGCCTGATTCAAGCGCTTTCTTCGCAACAGCTTCCGCCGCGGATTGCGCCGCGAACGGCGTTCCCTTTTTCGTCCCTTTAAAGCCCACGTTCCCCGCCGAACCCCAGACTACCACGTTCCCGCTCGTGTCCGTAATAGAAACTATCGTATTGTTAAATGTCGCCTGAATATGCGCGATGCCGACGCTTCCTACGTGCTTTTTCTCTTTCTTTTTCTTGACAGTTATCGCCATATTGTTTTACTCCTTTGTAATCTCTTTTTTCTTGTGTCCGGCACCCACTGTTTTGCGCTTGCCTCTCTTTGTCCTTGCATTCGTTCTGGTGCGCTGCCCTCTTGCAGGAAGCCCTCTTTTGTGCCTTAACCCTCTGTATGTCCCGATATCCATCAATCTTTTTATGCTCAGATGGACATTCTTTCGAAGATCGCCCTCCACCGGGTAGTCTTTAAAGATCTCCCTAAGGGCAACGACCTCCCCTTCGGTCAAGTCTTTGCCTTTGCGCCCCGGATCTATTTTTGCGCGATCGATTATTTCAAGGGCCAACTGCCTTCCAATGCCATATATATACGTAAGACCTATTTCCAGCCTTTTATTTGACGGCAAATCCACTCCAGCAATTCGAACCATATTAAATTACCCCCAATCCTTAACCTTGTCTTTGCTTATGCTTAGGGTTCTTGCAGACTATCCTGACACGCCCTTTTCGCCTGACAACCTTGCAGCTGTCGCATATTCTTTTGACCGATGCCCTGACCTTCATATATCCTCCTATTTGGTCCTGAACGTGATACGGCCCCTTGTAAGATCATAAGGAGAAAGTTCAACTTTAACCTTATCTCCAGGCAATATCCTTATAAAATGCTTCCTTATTTTGCCTGAAACGTGAGCCAGGACCATCTGGCCAGTCTCAAGTTTCACCCTGAATAAAGCATTTGGCAACGCTTCCGTTACTTCCCCTTCAAGTTCTATTACATCCTTATCTTTCACCATTATCGGTCTCGCCCCGTCAAAATTTTCGGGGCACCTTTCGTGACAAGTATCGTATGCTCAAAATGAGCGGAAAGGCTGCTGTCCGCCGTAATGATCGTCCAGCCGTCCTCCAAGGTCTTTATTGCCGATCCTCCGATATTTAACATCGGTTCTATTGCAAGCGTCATTCCCGCTTTTAACATGATCCCCGTCCCTCTTTCGCCGAAATTGGGAATGAGCGGATCCTCATGAAGAGTCGCCCCCACTCCATGTCCGTACAGATCCTTAACGACCGAAAACCCATTTTTTTTAGCCTCGCTCTCAATTACAAAAGACACATCGCCCAGATGACATCCATCCTTTACTTCTGCTATGGCCTTATACAGGGCGTTCCTTGTGGCAGATATGAGCCTTTTTGCCGCAGCCGTAACTTTTCCGACTGGAAAAGTTTCCGCATTATCCCCGTAATATCCATCAACAATAGCCCCTACATCCACCCCGATAATATCACCGTTCTTAAGGACTCTTCCCCCCGGAAGCCCGTGCACAACCTCCTCGTTAACAGAGAGGCAGGTCGCATATCTGTAACCTCTGTAGCCCTTAAAAGCGGGAATCGCTCTTTTTTTCTTGAACAAGCCGTCCGCGATTTCCTCGAGTTCCGCCGTCGTAATACCTACTTTAACAGAATTCTTGAGCTCGCCCAGAATATCCGCTGCCACCCGACAAGCCCTGCTTATCTTCTCGATCTCGGCATCTGTTTTTACTTGCGCCATTAAGCTCCCGCTTTGCTCACTTCTTCAAAAACCTCGGCCACACCTTTGGCCCCGTTTATATAGACCAATTTCCCCGTTTTAGCATAAAAATCCATCAAAGGCGATGTCTGCTTCTTATATACTTCGTATCTTACCTTTATGACCTCATCGGTGTCATCGCGCCTTTGATAAAGCTCTCCGCCGCAAACGTTGCATTTTCCTTCGACTTTTGGCGGATTGAACGTTAAATGATAGACCTCTCCGCACTTCCTGCAGCTTCTTCTGCCGGCGAGCCTTTTTATTATTTCTTCCTGCGATATATCAATGTACAATACTTTTTTCAAGTTGAACTTGAGACTTTCAAGCAACTTATCGAACAAAACAGCCTGCTCCAGAGTCCTAGGAAAGCCATCTATCACAAAACCGCTTTTGCACTCTTCTTTCCTTACGGTTTCCTCAGCTACATCGATAGCCACATTATCTGGGACAAGTTTGCCGGCATCCAGATAACCTTTGGCGATCTCTCCCACCTTTGAGGCGCTCCTCACAGCTTCACGGAGCAGATCTCCCAAGGAAATATGAGGAACCTTTAGCTTTGGAGCAAGAAGTTTTGCCTGTGTTCCTTTGCCTGACCCCGGAGGTCCGGCAAAAACATAAACATCCGCTGATCTCAAGTCAAAAGTCCTTCATATTGTCTTGTTACAAGATGGGTCTCTATCTGCCTTACCAGATCCAGCGCAACGCCCACAACGATAAGAAGAGCGGTGCTCCCGAGACCCTGAAAAGAAGTTATATGCGTCGCCCCTTCAACGATCGTCGGGATAATGGCTATGACCGCCAAAAAGAGCGCCCCAATGAACGTCAGCTTAGTCACAATGCTCTCAAGATACTGCGCGGTCGGCTCTCCAGGCCTGATCCCCATTATGAACCCCCCGTATTTTTTTATGTTCTCGGCAAGGTCCTTCGGGTTGAAAGTGATGGCTGTGTAAAAATACGTGAAGAAAAATATCAGCAAAAAGTAAAGCAGCATATATCCCCCTTTGGAAGGGGAAAGCTGACTAGCGATCCACTGCATGAAAGGCAGCGGAATAAATTGTGCAATAGTTGCAGGGAAAAGCAGTACGGATGAAGCGAATATTATCGGGATAACGCCTCCCTGGTTCACTCTGAGAGGAATGTAAGTGCTCTGCCCGCCGTAAACCCGGCGCCCTATTATCCGCTTCGCATACTGAACGGGTATTCGCCTCTGCGCCTCGCTTATTATGACGATCGAGATTATCATGACAATAAAAACCGCAAGCAGGACAATGATCCCGACAAAAGAAGCCCCGCCCTTTAAAAGAAGTATCGTCTGGCCTATGTATGTCGGGATCCTGGAAACAATGCCTATGAAAATAATAAGTGAAGCGCCGTTCCCTATGCCGCGTTCGGTTATCAGCTCGCCCATCCACATTACAAGGGATGTTCCCGCGGTAAGCAGTACTACACTTGATACAAGAAAGAACGGGAAACTGTATCCGGGAAGCAATACACCCCTAAGCCAGAAAGCCATTCCGAAAGCTTGAAAAGCCGCGAGCACCATCGTAAGGTATCTCGTATACTGTGCGATCTGCTTCCTGCCGGCATCTCCCTCTTTTGCCAATTCTTCAAGCTGCGGTATGACCGCCGTTAGAAGCTGGAATATTATGGAAGCATTGATGTAAGGCACGATCCCCATGGCGAATATCGAGAATTTCACAAAAGCTCCGCCGGTGAATATGTCCAGAAAATTAAGAAGGTTCCCTGTCCCAAACATGTGCGTAAGCTTTACGCTGTCCACCCCCGGGATCGGCAAATGAACGCCCAGCCTGAAGACGATTATTACGCCTATCGTAAACAGGAATTTATTCCTTAGGTCCTTTATATTAAAAATCCCGGAAATGGTGTTTAACAAAAATTCTCTCCTATTGCTTTGAGATCAATACCGCTTTTCCGCCGGCAGCTTTTATCTTTTTCATCGCGCCTTCGGTAAAACGGTCAGCTTCAATCGTAAGCGGAACGTTCAGGTCCCCGTCGCCAAGAATCTTTAAAAGCTCCCCTTCTTTTATCCTGCCCGCCTCAACCAGAACTTTTTTATTAACGACATCTTTATAAGAATTCAATTCGCCCACGTTCATGATCTCATAATATTTCTTAAAAAGCAGGTTCTTGAACCCTTTTTCCTTTGGGAGTCTCCTGTAAAGAGGGGTTTGCCCTCCTTCGAAGCCGGGACGCACGCCTCCGCCCTGCCTCGCGTTCTGCCCTTTGTTGCCACGGCCCGATGTTTTACCGTGTCCGGAACTTGACCCTCTTCCCACTCTTTTCTTCTTTTTCCTTGAACCCTCAGATGTACGCATTTCTCCCATTTTCATGTATTAGCCCTCCTCGCCTGCCGAATTGTCCTCCGATGAGACAGACTGAACAAATCTCACGTCAAGTTTTTTTCCGCGAATATCCTCTTCCGCTAAAGTTTTAAGCACTCTTAATCCTTCGATCGTCGCCCTTGCGGTATTAATGGAATTCGAAGCCCCGATCGACTTTGCGACAATATCTGCGATCCCTGCAAGTTCAAGCACGGTCCTGACCGCACCCCCGGCTATAACGCCGGTACCCATAGGGGCCGGCCTGATCACCACTTTGCTCGCGCCCCATTTTCCATCGGTATTATGAGGTATGGTATGGCCGATCATCGGGACCTTTATTTGATGTTTTTTCGCATCTTCAACGGATTTCCTTATGGCTGCAGAAACTTCATTCGCTTTGCCCACACCCACCCCAACGGTACCAGCCCCGTCCCCGACGATAACAACGGCCCTAAAGCTCATCTTTTTGCCGCCTTTTACGACCTTGCATATACGCCTTATTTGGACTACCTTCTCCTGCTGTTTATCATTTTCAAGATGTTTATAATTCATATTTAAAATTCAAGACCTCCTGATCTTGCCGCCTGAGCTAAAGCCGCTATTTTCCCCTGGTACACATACCCGCTCCTGTCAAAAACAACCTTCTTGACCCCTGCCGTTATCGCGCGTTTTGCTATCTCTTCCCCGATGCGCTTTGCGGCTTCGATGTTATTTTTGATCTTTTTGCCCGCTTTTTTAAGGTCCACTGTTGACGCAGAAGCCAAAGTTATGCCTTTATCATCATCTATTACCTGGGCATATAAATGTCCAAGACTCCTGAACACCGAAAGCCTCGGCCTTTCAGTTGAACCCTTGATCTTTTTTGTTAATTTGCCTTTCATTTTGTACCTGCCCCCGCTGCCTTTGCGGCCTTGCCGGCCTTTTTCTTGATGACCTCTCCTGAATATTTTATCCCTTTCAATTTATAAGGCTCGACTTTTTTTGTTTTTCTGATGCGGGCCGCGACCTCTCCGACAAGCTCCTTGTCAGCACCGGCAACTATGACCTTGTCCTGACCTTCTACCCGGAATTCTATGCCCGCAGGAGGATCAAAGTTAACAGGATGCGAAAATCCGACCTGCATGACCAGCTTGTTCCCCTGCTTGCTCACGCGGTACCCAACACCGGAAAGTTCCAATTTTCTCTCAAATCCCTGAAAAACGCCCGTGACCATATTTGAAAGCAATGACCGATACAACCCGTGAAGCGCCCTGAAATTGTTTTCCTCGCCGCTCCTTTTCAATGTCACTGTGCTGTTGTCCAAGGAAACGGATATCCCGTCAGGCAAGCGTCTTGAAAGGGTCCCTTTAGGCCCTTTCACGATCACATTGTCGCCCTCGATCTTCATTTCAACGCCTTTCGGCAGATCTATCACTTTTTTTCCCACT
>JBDRDU010000051.1:0-12639 GCA_043820455.1 bacterium
CCTTTATTCTTGGCGCGCTTAAGGAAGCCGTTTTTTAGGAGCCTTTTATCGATAAGATTGAACGGCACCTGTATCGCTTCAATATCATCGATACTTAAAGCTCTTTCGGCTTCTTCCGGTGTATAAATGGACACACCTATCCTGCCGATAAGCCTTTGTGTCCTTAAAGATTTTAGCTCGTTCAATATCAAGTAGTTGTTTTTTTCAATATCGTTAAAATTGTGGAACAGGTAAACAGGGATATGTTTGATCTTCAGGTCCTTTAGGGTTTTCTTGACAGTATCCCTGACGCTTTCAAGTATCCCATCCCGGGCTTTGCTCCAGTCAACTGTTGGGAGTTTTGATGTCAGCACAAGTTTATCCTTATCGTGTTTTTCAAGGCATTTACCCAGGATTTCTTCGCTGTTGCCGTATACCGGAGCTGTGTCAAAAGTGTTTATTCTGTTTTTTATTGCCAGATCAATGATTGCTTTGCTTTCTTCAAGGCTTGGCTTTCCCGATTCATTGTTTATCCCGTAGCGCATTCCTATTTGGGCGGTCCCGAGACAAATTCTTGAGGATTTCATTTCAATCTCTTTTCCTGAATATATCCCCGATAAATTCCCCTTCCATATATTTGGCGATATTATTCTCATCAAGAGCCTTTTTAACGACATTAAGGGCGTTATGCGAAGCGTCTAGGGTCTTTTGTATATCCTTATCCTTATGCGAGAATGTGATGAATACCGGACCGCCGAAAAGCACGCCTCTTTTTATCGTTTCCTGAAGGAACAGGCTTTTTATCTGGGATGCTGATATGCCTTTTTGTTCTTGGAATTCAAAGCCGGATCTTGGAGGGTTTCCACTAATCTTCAGGTCAATCTTCAGCCCCTCGATTATTTTACACAGCCCATTACGCAACTTTTTCCCTTGTTTCCAGATATGTCCCACAACATCCTTTTTCCGCATTGTTTTTATTGTTGCGATTGATGCAGCAATGGACACCGTTTCTCCCCCATAAGTCGTGGAGAAAAAGATCTCGTCGAATGTCTTCATTATTTCTTTTTTTCCGACAACAGCGGAAAGCGGGAAACCGTTCGCCATGCCCTTCCCAAATGCGGCAAGATCCGGGACTACTTTGTATAATTCCTGGGCTCCTCCCAGCGAATACCTGAAGCCGGTTACGATCTCATCCATAATGAAAACAGCATTGTTCTTATGCGCGACATCTTTTACCTTTTGAAGGAAATTATTCTGAGGTTCGGTTCCGGGCTGCTCCATTATTACTGCGCCAATCTTGCCGTGATTTTCATTGAACAATCTTTCCAGTGATGAGATATCGTTATATTTGAATTCATGCATGAAATCTCGCAATATCACAGGAACTCCCTTGTTCCGCACATGGATCGCGCAATACCAATCCTGGTAGCCATGGTAGCCGCAGTAAGCTATATGGTCTTTTCCCGTATATGCTCGTGCGCACCTTATAGCGGCAGAAGTGGCGTCTACTCCATTCTTGCCGAAA
Organism: bacterium; assembly: GCA_043820455.1. Classification (GTDB taxonomy): domain Bacteria; phylum Margulisbacteria; class WOR-1; order CAVSGV01; family CAVSGV01; genus JBDRDU01. The sequence continues at coordinate 1,505 of JBDRDU010000051.1, forward strand.
CGCACCATTTCGGCGCAGGGAATCACTTCCGTCAAAAGTTCCGCGAGTTCAACCTCTACAGGGTGCATAAGCGTGAATGCGGTCCCCATATGTATCTGTTTTATCGCTGCTTTTGTGACTGCGGGATAATCATAACCCAGCAATATAGGGCCCAGAGCCATCGGGTAATCTATGAATTCATTCCCATCGATATCCCATACATGGCAGCCTTTGCCTTTTACCAGATATTTAGGGGATACTCCCCTGATAAATTGATCGGGCCCCTTGCTCAGTGTTTGAGTTCCGCTGGGGATAACTTTTATTGCCCTTTCCCAAAGTTCATTTGACCTACTTATTGTTAATTTTTTCAAGGTATTCCCGATCCTCCTTTAATGATTTTAAATAGCCTTCATTCCTTTTTATGTTACCGTTGATCTTCATTAGCGTCGATTCTTTTTTTATCAAGGCAAGGATTTCTTCCGTGTAGAACATTTCGCCTTCTTTGTAAAGCCTTTCAAATATTTCTTTTACGAACAAATAATCCTTTTCTTCGTCAACTGTCCATCGCATAAAAGAAAAGTCCTGCATGAACGACATGCTTTTTATTTTGAATATTTCGGGATGTTTTGTGATATATGGGCCTACGTGTTCCCTCTCGGAGGGCAATTTTGCTTCTTTCCATGCTTTTTCTATTGCGTGAAAGGAATAAATTGATACATCAAGTCCATCGGGGTAGGTGACATCTGTTCCTACAAGATCGAATATTCCAGACAGATATTCTTTAATTATCATGTCAACGATCTTCGGGTCTATGAGAGGGCAATCGGCGGTTATCCTGACAATAGGATCTGCTTTAAATTTTAAAGCCGCCTGGTAATACCTGTCCAACAAGTCATTTTCGCTTCCTCTGAACACGGCATAGTCCCATTCAGCGGCTTTTTTTTCTATGACATCATCCTTTGATGACGTCGTTGTGGCTATAACGATTTTATTTATTAGCTTGGAATGTTTAAGGCGATAGAGAAGATGCCAGAGAAGAGGCTTGTCGCAAACTTCCTTCATTACCTTTCCGCTAAGTCTTGTTGAGCCCATTCTTGCCTGAACTATTGCAACGGTGTTCATAATCTGATCAGCTCATTTTTCTTAATATTATGCTTTGCTTTTTTCCCTACAACAGAAGAGATCATTTTTGGCGGCAAACCATAAGCATGACGCACAGTTTTGATCATCTCTTTTGTTATTGTCGAACCTTTCTTTATAGCCTTTGTTGCATAAAGGCTTTTTCTGGCCCCAATCCTTTCCGGCATCTCGGATCTGGCGGGCTCTTTTTTCCCGGAGCCCAAGGCTTGTTCAAGATTCCGGATATCATCGACCATCTTTTTGAACTCTTTGATCTCCATCGCGTAGGGATGATCGGGGCCTTTCAGTTTCCTGCTGAAAGTTATATGTTTCTCTATAATTTTTGCTCCCAGAGCTACCGCGCCAAGGGGAACGGCGTAGCCCGGCGTATGATCGGAATATCCCACATATAAATGAAAAGTCTTCTCAAGCGTGACCATTGCCCTAATGTTCGAATCGCTGAACTTCGGCGGGTAAAGAGCTGCGCACTGGAGAAGAATGATGTTATTATTGCCGACCTTTTTAATGATACTTATCGCTTCTTTAACTTCACTTAAGTAAGCTGCGCCGGTAGAGAGGATCATCGGTTTCTTAAATCCGGAGATCAATTTTATAAGGGGAAGGTCGGTCAGATCTCCGGAAGCTATCTTAAATACGGGAACATCGAGCTTGTTCAGCAGATTGGCTTTCCTGCTGTCAAATGCTGCTGAAAGAAATATCACGCCGCATTTTTGGGCATAATCGAACAATGGTTTATGCCATTCATCGGGCATTTCAAGCTTTTTAATTATCGGATAAGCAGGGTGGGGGACCCATTTTTTGTTCTCTAGTCTTAATGGGTTCAAAAGGCCTTCTGCCGAGAATGATTGGAATTTTACCGCATCAGCCCCAGCATCTGCGGCGGCCTTTATAAGCTTTTTTGCCTGTTCCAGTTTGCCGTCGTGGTTTGACCCGATTTCTGCGATGATAAAGACGGGGAAGGTCTCACCGATCGTTTTATTTCCTATTTTAATTGGCTTCATTCTTGTCTCTTTATCCATTCATATTCGCTTTCCAGACCGGCTTTTATATCAACTTTCGGCGTATAACCAAAGGTTGAATACGCTTTGGAGATATCAGCGGAGGTATGCGCCACATCTCCCTTTTGGCTCTCAATGTATTTGACCTTTCCTTTTTTGCCGGATAGGTCCTCTAGTATTTTAATTGTGGCATTTACGGATATCCTTGAGCCGCCGCCGACATTGAACACTTCACCGGAACTGCTTTTGCAGTTCAAAACCTTAATATTGGCTTCAATTATGTCCGAAATATAAGTAAAATCCCTGGTTTGTTTGCCGTTCCCATAGATCGTTATGTCTTTGCCGGCTATGATGGATCTAATGAACCTGTTAAATGCCATGTCAGGACGCTGTCGAGGACCGTAAACAGAGAAATATCTTAGTGATATTATCGGGATCCCGTAATTTTTCGAATATAAATAGCACAGGTTTTCCGCAGCCAGTTTTGTAACGCCGTAAGGAGAAACAGGCTTAGGTGTAAAACTTTCTTTTGTGGGGAGCTTTTCCGCGTCACCATAAACCGAAGAGGATGATGCAAAGACAAGCTTTTTAACTTGTTTGTCGGCAGGCAGGTCTTTATTATCTTTTAAGCTTTCCAAAAGCCTTTGGGTTGACAGGATATTATCTTCAGTATAGATCGAGAATGTTTTCCCCCAGCTTGATCGGACGCCTGGCTGGGCGGCCTCGTGGAAAACGAAGTCAATTTTGTCTAATATTCTTTTAAGGTCAGCGGTCAGAAGGTTTTCTTTAATAAGCTTGAATCTGTCATTATTGATAATGCCGGAAATGTTTTTTTCTTTAATGTCCTTTTGATAATAATCCGTGAAACAGTCTATTCCAACGACCTCAAATCCGTCCTTGATCAATCTTTCCGCAAGATGTGATCCTATGAATCCTGCGGCACCGGTTACCAGGGCTCTCATTTATCCCTCCACTTATTGACGGTCCTTTTGATCGACTGTATCACTTGATCGACGTCATTTTTCGTCATTTTCTGGTGAAGAGGGAGCGAGATCTCGCTTTGGTAGAACGCTTCGGCGTGCGGGAAGTCACCTTTTTTATATCCAAATTTATCCCTGTAGTAGGGCTGCAACGGAACAGGGATGTAATGGACATTCACCCCTATGCCGAGCTTCCTTAAGTCCTGGAAGATCTGTCTTTTTTTGAGGACCAGTTCTTTATTGAGCCTTATCGGATATAGATGGCATGAGGACCTGGCATGTCCTTTTTCAACGGGGATGCCAATCCCTTCGATATCGGCAAAAGCCTTGTTGTATCTATTCGCGATATCCCTTCTGATCTTCAAGAATTTATCGAGTTTTTTCAGCTGCGATATGCCGAGAGCGCATTGAATATCCGTCAGTCTGTAATTATATCCTAGGTCCTGCATTTCGTAATACCATGGATCCTTGCTGTGTACGGCCCTGGTTATTCCATGGGTCCGGAATTTGATCAGTTTATCGTAGTAGCTTTTATTATCTGTTAATATCATGCCGCCTTCTCCTGTCGTGATGTGTTTGACCGCGTGAAAAGAGAGGATCGTCATGTCTGCCAGAGTTCCCACCTTTTTACCTTTATATTCCGCTCCCAGAGAATGAGCGGCGTCTTCGATCACTATCAGCTTGTTTTCCCTGGAGATCTTATTAATGCTATCCATGTCGCAGGGGTGTCCGGCGTAATCAACCGGGATGATCGCCTTGGTCTTGGATGTGATCTTTCTTTTTATCTTTTCAACGGATATCAGGGCGGTGTCAGGTTCGACATCGGCAAACACGGGTGTTCCTCCGCAATAAACGACGCAGTTCGCGGACGCGACGAACGTGATAGGGGATGTGATGACTTCATTGCTGTGTCCGATCCCTGCCGCGGAGCACGCGCCGTGAAGGGCGGAAGTCCCGGAATTGAACGCGACAGCATATTTTGCTCCGCAGTATCCAGCGACCTTTTCCTCGAACTCCGCGACTTTTGGCCCCTGAGTGAGATAATTGGAAAGCAAGGCCGCTGCGACGGCTTTTATATCGTCCTTATCAATGAATTGGGTTGAATATGGGATCGATTTCTTAGGCATTAAGTTTTTGCTTTGCCAGTATGCTTTTTAACTGTTTTTCGGTAAGCCATACTTTGTTGCTGTCACTGATATACTTGAACCCTTCGGGAAGCTTTTTCCCGCCCTTGTGGTGCGAGTAAGTATCTATGATGAAGAAATCCTTGAATTCAGAAGTTGTCCTTGCGTCATCCTCAAGGATCATCGCTTCATGGAGCTTTTCTCCGGGCCTTATGCCGATTATTTTTAACTTGCAGCCGGGAGCCATCGCTTTTGCAAGGTCTACCACCTTCATGCTCGGGATCTTCGGGACGAATATTTCGCCGCCTTTCATCATACCGAGGCTTTTTATTACGAAGTCCACTCCTTGTTGAAGTGTGATCCAGAACCTTGTCATTCTTTTGTCAGTTATGGTCAAAACACCGGTCTTCATCTGTTCAAGGAATATGGGGATGACACTTCCGCGGCTTCCCATGACATTGCCATATCGTACGCAGGCGAATTTCGTCCTTTTGCCTCCGGCATAAGTGTTGGCCCTGATGAACAATTTGTCCGAGCAGAGCTTTGTGGCCCCGTAAAGGCTTATCGGGTTGGAGGCTTTATCCGTTGAAAGTGCAATGACCTTATCAATTCCCTGGTCAATGGAGGCGTTAATGATGTTCTCCGCGCCGATTATGTTCGTTTTAATGGCTTCGAAAGGGTTATATTCCATTGCCGGCACCTGTTTTAGCGCTGCGGCATGGACGACCACCTCCACTCCGTCAAGAGCCCTGCGTAGCCTGTCCGGATCCCTTACGTCGCCGATGAAATACCTCAATATGTTGACATGTTTCTTGAACACCGGCGTGTTCTGCATTTCGTATTGCTTCAGTTCGTCCCTGGAGAATATTATCAGTTTTTTCGGCTTATATTTGGAAAGCGCGATCTCAATGAATTTTCTGCCAAATGAGCCCGTTCCTCCCGTCACCAGTATAGTCTTATTGTTCAAGTCCATTTTTTATTCCTCCTTTTATTCATCATCTCTGAACTGCATGTCATAAAGCATTTTGTATTTTCCGCCTTTGGCAATGAGTTCCCTGTGCGAGCCTTCCTCAATTATACTCCCCTTATCGAATACCAGTATCCTGTCCGCTATCTGTACAGTTGATAACCTGTGCGCGATGATGAAGGTGGTGCGTCCTTTTATGAGTTTTTCCAGCGCGTCCTGCACAAGCCGCTCCGATTCCGTGTCAAGGGAAGAAGTGGCTTCATCCAGGATCAATATCTTGGGATCCCTGAGGATGGCCCTTGCGATCGATACTCTTTGTTTTTCCCCGCCGGAGAGAAGAGAGCCTCTTTCTCCAACGATAGTTCCGTACTTGTTCGGAAGGCTCATTATGAAATCGTGGATATTCGCCGCTTTTGCCGCGCTGATTATTTCGTCGTCAGTGGCATCGAATCTTCCGTAGGAGATATTTTCTTTAATGGTGCCAAGGAACAGGACTGTTTCCTGGTGCACTATGCCGACCTGCTTCCTAAGGGAATACAGGCGGCATTTTTTTACGTCTGTGCCGTCGATCAGAACAGAGCCTGCGACGGTGTCATAGAACCTGGGAATAAGATTTACAAAAGTGGTCTTGCCCGCTCCCGATCGTCCTACAAGCGCGATGATCTCGCCGGGCTTTGTTTTTACGCTGACATTATTAAGTATGGGAGTGCCTTTTTCGTAATGAAAATCGACGTTCTTGAATTCCACTTCACCTTTGATGGAGGGGAGCTCAATGCCGTCTTTTGGGTCCGATACGGTCGGCTTGGTGTCCATTACTTCAAAGATCCTTTCGGCGGCAGACATGGACCGCTGTATGGCGATCGTTATCTTTCCGAGAGTGGAGATGGGAGTTGCTATGAGGCCCACACCCACGAAGAACGCTATCAGGTTGTTGACGCTTAATTGCCCCGCGACGACCTGGTATGCGCCGTACCAAATAACGATAACGACGGCAATCGCCTGTATAAGCTCAAGCAGAGGTTTCTGCGTCGCGTCTATCTGTATCTCACGCATGGTGAGCCAGAAGCTTTTTTCCATCTCTTCTCCGAAGCGCTTGACCTCGTGCTGTTCGGTGGTGAAAGATTTTATGACCCTGATGCCGGCGACTTTTTCAGCGAGTATCGAATATATGTCTCCCGCTTTTTTCTGCGTCTGGCGGGCTGCTTCCCTGATGAGGATGGAAAACCTTGATATTGTAAGAGTGATGACAGGAGCCACCAGAAGCGTCAATAGCGTCAGACGGAAATTCAATTTCAGCAAATATATCAATGCGCCGAAAAGTGTGAGGACATTCGGGAGTATTTCCGTGACGCTCAGCAGCATGGCGTTCTGCAGGGAGCCGGTATCGTTCATTATCCTTGACATGACATCCCCAACGCGCCATTTTGAGAAAAAATCAAAAGACAATGTCTGGATGTGTTTGTAAAGGTCCTTCCTAAGGTCGATGATCATTCTCTGTCCCGCAAAGGACATGAGATAGACCTGCCCGTAGCTTAAGAGGCTTTTAAAGAAATATATGATTATGGCGATAACGGCAATCATGTTAAGCAGATGAAAATTCTTTTCTGCCAACGCCTTTGTAAGGTTGCTTGCTATCGGGATGAGCGCGATATTGCATGCTGACAGAAGCACGATGCAGACAAGCGCGGCAATGATATTTGTCGATAGCGGCTTGAGATATTTAAGCAGTCTAATGTAAAGTTTCATTCAATATTTCCTCTGCAATGTTCTTTGCGGCGCCGCGTTCTCCGAGACAGGATCTAAGTTCCTTTCTTATTTCTTCCAGCTTTTTCGCGTCATTCAGCAAAATAACCGCCTTTTCAGCGACGGTTTTCGGCTGGATCATCCCGCGGAGGTCCGGAACAATTTCTCTTCCGGCTTTTATGTTCGGGATAGCAAAAAACTCGGTCTTAAAAAAGAGCATTTTAACATAAAAAACCTTGAAAATAAAGCCGAGGACAGGGATCTTCCCGATAATTTCGGATATGCCCTCCAACGGGATGAATTGGGTGCTTTTTTCAGGAAAGACCGATATCATCGGGGTCCCAAGAATGGCCACTTCCGCCGTATTAGTTCCCGGGATCGTTATGACAAGGTCAGAAGCGGCGATAACATCGTGCTGGTCGCTCGATACGAGCAGGATAGAAGAGCCTTTATACTGGATTCGGCTGTCGATCGCCTGCAGGCCGGCTTTGAAAAGATGTTTTTTAAGTAATTCCTGCTTCAGGTAAGGGGAGATAATGAAGGCGAACTGGCAGTTTTTGTTCAAAGAGGCTATTTCGCTCGCGATCTTTGAAAAGAATAAAAGCGTATATCGTATCTGGAATTCCCTGCTGCCCGGCAGGAATGAAACAAGCTTCTTGCGGCCGTCAAGTCCCAGTTCCCGATATATCTGCTCTTTATCCTTTTGAGCTTTTACACTGTCCACCATCAGATTCCCCACGATCTTTATTTGATCCTCGGGATACCCCTGTTTTTTGAATTTCTCGTAGATGATCCGGTCGGGAACAAGGAACTTTTTATATATCTTCGGCCATTTGGCATAGGATTCCGAATACGCAACGGCCGGATAGTTAAGTTTTTTTGCGATCATTTTTCCGTACAGGACATCTCCGCCCATGAAAACGACCGCGCCTGTCCTGTTGAATTTTATCCCTTCCGGCAATTTTCCCCTCAAGATCCACATGAAGAATTCTTTGGCGTTCATGATCCTTGATACGCCGGGAATGGCCTTTGCGATCTCGACCTCCTTGCCGGTAGAGTAGGGGCAGGGAGTAAAAACAAGTGTTATCCTGAGTTGTGAATATCTTTCATGGAGCGCGGCGACGGTGGGCTTTACATAAGATGATAATTCGCCGGGCCCATTGACCAGGATGACTATGTCCGGAATTTCATTAGCTGTTTTGCCGTTTTCCATAATAGATTTTCCTTTAAGTCTACCGCTCCGTATTTGCATAATTCGCGGCAACAAAAGCACATTATACATTGATTTTCGTTGATTTTAAAGGTTTTCCCGTCTATTGCCTTGGCGGGGCATGAGTTGACGCATATCCTGCATTTTACGCACTTTCGCCCGTTTATTCGCAGCCTTATCCTTATAAGGGTTATTAACGGTCTTATCAGGTTTCTAAGGGGGGCGGGCATTTTATTCAATATCGATGTGATCCCCGAAGGATGCTTGAAATCCTTGAATTCCTGAAATTTTTCTCCGAGGATATCGATCTTGTCCATTTCCGCTTCACCAAGGCCCCTTTGATGCGCTATCCGTGTGGTAAAAATATCAAGAGGTTCAAAGCCGATCATTTTGGAGCAGACCGCGTCAAGGGCCACGGTGTCGGTCGAAGCTATTATCAGTCCCAGGTCCCTCAGTTCCCCGCCTGCAGGGCCTTGTCCCTCCATTGCGGTAACAGCATCCGTTATAGTTACTGCCGGCCTTATCTTTTCAAAAAGATCGACAAGGGCTCCTGAAAATTCTTCCGGGAAAGGAGCCTCAAGATGATAATTGACCTTATGAAGGCCGGGGACGCAGCCGAACATGTTCTTGATGCCGCAGGTTATTTGGGTCAGTTCGTGCGTCTTTAATTTTGGTATGTTGATTATCATGTCGAACGACAGCGCGGAATTGGAGATATATATTGGATCCATTTTTCCGCCGGGATTTTCGAATTTCCGCATGCCTTTCTCGTCCAGGTTTACGGTCGGGATGCCGATGTCCTTCATGCCGGTCTTTTTCAGGACATTTTCATATGAAAGACCCGTTCCTCCGGGACTGTCGCCGATGAACGGGAGCGCGCCGAGATCTTTCACTTTATAGGCGATCGCTCTTACTATCTCCGGGTGTGTTGTCGTTCCTTTTTCGGGCGCGAGATCCGTAAGTAAATTCGGCTTTAAAAGGATCCTCTGGTCTGGCTTTATAATTTCATTCAGGCTTAAAAGATCGAACGCCTGTTCAATGGCTGTAGCGATATTTTGTCGGGAATAATCCCCGCATTTGATGATGGCGACTTTTGGTTTCATAGAATGCAGAGTGATGTTATTCTTTCGCTTTTTTGATTTTTTTTACAGTTGCAGATGTTGACCAAGCAGGACTGTATTTTGGTTTAATCAATATTCCGCCGTGTTTTCTTATCCACTCTTCGCCAGGGATGTGATCCCAATCATCTCCTTTGACAAGAATGCCAGGTCTGATTTTTTTCATATTAGGAACAGGGTCGTAATTTTTTTGTTCCATTGCCTGGTCGACACATTTTAATGATTGAACAATTCTAAGCCTATCTGAAAAAGTTTGGGTTGGCCTGTCTTTTCCTTTCAGCTTTTTTATTGCGTTATCCCCAACAATCCCAACTATAAGGGTATCGCCAAATGATTTTGCGGTTTCCAGCATTTTGATGTGGCCAGGGTGCAACAGATCAAAGGCCCCATATGTATAGACTGTTTTTTTGAAATTGACATGATTAAAGATAACTCCGCTTAATCGAAAATGATCCTTGTGACGCTTTTCGCATAATTGATGGATCCTTTTTTGTTCTTTGCTTGCTTTTTCCCACCCAATTTCAAACGCTAGATCTTCAACATCAACCATTATGCCGTCGAAGACCTTCAGGATCTGATCGGCCTTTTTGCAGCCATTTGATGTTTCAATTTTAGCGCAAATCTTAGTTTTATTATTTTTAAGCAATTTTTTTACGTAAGCGTAAATGTCAACGTTCTCCACGTTAGATATCCCTACCCATTCAACATCATATTTGCCTGCCAACCGCAATAGTTCCTCGGCATTGTGATCGAATCGTTTTGCTTTTGTTCTCATTTTTAAATTAATATCAATAAATTTTGGTTTAGATATAGAATTAAATATTTCAACAAGTTCCTCCGGGGTATACCAGGGAGAATTAAGCCTGATCAATTCTACGCTATCATAAAATGTGGGACTCTTCTGTTTGCATACGATATTATAACTGACCATTAAACCCATTTGTTACTCCTCCTTTAAAAGAAAAAGAACCTTCGCTGTTTTATCGGTTCATATGAACTTGTAAGTTTTTCAACGGCATCAGCGGCAGCCTTGGAAGCGGACCCCAGATTGTAAAAAGAACGCCATTTCCAGTAATCCCTTAAGAACCTGTATTTATTGGGGTTGTTCAACGCCTCTTTGACGGCTTGAGGCAATGAATCCGGGGTGGCGAATTCTCCGATCTGAAATGTCCCGTAATGGTTCGCCGGCTCTTCCCATATGCCGTACATTCTTTTATCTCCGTACATGTCGATCTGGACCATTGGTTTATCAAGGACCGCGAACTCGATCATGATGCCTGACATATCTCCGATCATCAGGTCCGCGGCCAAAAGGTATCTGTTTTTATTGGGATTTTTAATTATCTTTTTCCCTGAAAGCTCATTGAACATTTTGTCGTAATCATGGGGGCATACCAGCAGATTCTTAAAACCAAGAGCTTCAATTTGCGGAAGAGCGTCCATAGTGCCTTTTCTTTTGGCATCCGGATCATCCCAGGAAGGAGCGAACATTACGATCGGCTCTTGTGGATCAAGCCCAAGTTCGTCAATGACTTCATTTCTGGTGCTCTTGCCGGCTGCGAGTTCATCGCCTTTGGGATATCCTATCTCAAGGTTTTGCTTATATTTCGGAAAAACATATTCCATTCTTTCCTTCCAAATAGGTCCTGTCATCAGCATATGATCTCCTCTCGTGTGCTGCTGGAACAGGGTGGTCTTTACTACGGCGACCGTATGAGGCATGGAAAATATAGGCCGCTTAAGTTTGTTAATAAGGCCAGGATTCAGATATTTTACACTTGCAATTATTGTTGCATCTACTTCATTGACAGAAAGAGGTTCACTTGCAGCTTCAAATATTTCGTTGCCTCGTTTTTTAAGCTCTTCGGCAACAGGC
>JBDRDU010000052.1:0-11667 GCA_043820455.1 bacterium
TTCAATACTCCGTTTATCTCGATTTTTGCGAGATCAAGCTGCTTTTTTATCTCGGATTGTTTATAGCCGTCCTCAAATGTATTCGTCACATATTCCCACATTATGCCGAACCGCCTTGTAAGCACCGGCTCAAGAAGCCCCCATGCCGGGATGCAGGGATATGTCCTTCCGTAAAGCAGAGCTTCCTTAAAGATGCGCCTGTTCGGGTCCGAGGAGAAGAACGGGTCATCGAACGCGTCGCGTCTGGCCGGCAGGAAGCCGGTCGATTTCGCGTAATTTATCTGTGATTTTTTGGACGTCAGGTATTGTATGACCTTAAAGGATTCGTCCGGGTGTTTGGAAAGCTTGAATATCCCGAGATTCGACCCGCCCACAAAAGTGAATCTTCCTTTTGGTCCTTTGGGGTAGGGGAGCACGGCGAAATTCCTGGAAGTAAGCGAGCCTGCCGCTCCTCCCTGTCCGGGAGGTGTTGTCAGGGTCTTTACCTCATACGGCCCGTCAAAATATATCGCGCAGGAGCCGTTGTTGAAATTCGAAGATACCTGGGCCGTGTTCAATTCCAGGTATTCTATGGGGACATACCCGCTTTTTACGAGCCCTATGTAATATGAAATGCCGTTCAAAGATTCCTTTGAATTTATTATCGAGGTTTTCCTGTTGGCGCTGATGAAATCCCCGCCGGCGCCCCACATCCACGGAGCAAGATTGTGTATAACGTTCCAGTCGTTCTTTCCGGACATTCCAAGGGGCGAGATATCAATGCCGTCGATGGATACTTTTGCGTCCTTTATCTTTTTCAATGCGCGCTCAAAGGACTTCCACTCGCCGAGCTCTTTCGGATCAACGCCTGCTTCCCTTAGGACGTCCGTTCTGTAGAACATGGCCCTTGCGTCCATGAACCACGGGATGGCGGTGACCTGGCCGGAGCCTTCTAAGCCGGAAGTTTTCCATGAAGAGGGGACGAATATGTCCTTTCCTCCAAGCTCGGAAACCCTGTCTTTCATGTCCAGCAGCGAGCCCATGCCGGAGATAGAGCCGACCCAGGTCGAGCCTATCTGGACGAGGTCGGGGACATCTCCGGAGGTTGCGGCGGTGGTAATCTTTGTCCACGCGGCGCCCCAGTCGACTGATGTTACCTTTACTTTTATTCCGGGATTGGCGGCCTCGAATTCCTTAAGAAGGTTTTCTATGTCCGTTATGGGTTCCAGCGAATTAGGCATGACCCACATCTGCACAACGACCTTGCCGGGCTCTTCCTTTGGTTTTGCACATCCTACAAGGGAAATAGAGAATAATACTATGAGCGATAGAATTAAAAATTTGCGCACAAATGCCCTCCTTTTAAGCTGGAAAAAAACAAAGGATAGTATATCAAAAATTCGCATAAGGGGCAATGAATAGTTAAGGGATGGGAGATGAGATTATTAAATATACCTTTCAACTTCTGATTCCAATATTTTCTTGAAATCCCTTATAATATTCTGATGGCCTTGCGGGAGAAATTCCTTCAGTTCTTTTCTGAAATCTATCTTTGCCGCCTTTATCATCGGCAAGAGCTGTTTTAATACCTTTTTATCGGGCAACAGATTCCCCCTGAGCATATAGTAAAGATCAAAATAATCCCTGGGCTTCTTGCGGTCAACAAGCGCTTCGATCTTCTCTGATATTAACTCACTTTTCTTAAGGGCCATGATCGTATAAGAGGGGATGTAGGGATTATCCACAAGTATAATATCTCCGCTTATTTTGTTCTTTCTGCCGGATATTTCTATCGATATATTGAATTTATGCTCCCCGACATGAAAGGCCAGAATGCATATATATCCTCCGCTAGTGGCCTTTGATTCCAGAATATCCACTTTTATCCCTTCCTGGTCAAGTTTTTCACAGGTATCCTGCAATAGGTCTTCGATCAGTTTTTTGTTGATGCTCTTTGTTGAAAAGTCCAGATCTTCGGAAAAACGAGGGCTTTTATAAAGTATCCTTAGGGCGGTGCCCCCCTTGAAAAATATTGACCCCGCATCTTTAAATGAATAAAAATGGTTAAGGAACAGGTTCTGCGCGTATTCCCTGGCAACATTCACAAAACCGCTTTGCAATTTGACCGCTAAATTCTTAAGCTCTTGTTCGGATAACATCCTTTGCCCACCTTGTGAATTTATCTTTTTGAAAGAGAGCAGCATACTGGTCGAATTTCCTGCGATCTATCCCTCTCAGGTTCAGCCGGTCGTTCCACGCTTTCCGCTTAAGGAATACAAAATACAGATAATCAGCGAGTGCTTTTTCTTTTTCCGCAAAAAAGACCTTCTCATTTTCTATCTTTAACAGCTTATATCCGGTGAATGCCGGCTTTTTTATCTTATGATAGGAAAACACCTGTTTTTCGGCTTCGAACTGCCTTGTTGTCCTGGTCGTGGCCGAAGCGTAAATATGCACGGCTTCCGGGATCATGTTGTAATATGAAAGCGCGGTTTCAAAGGAGATATATGAAGGCGGATATAATTTGCCCGCAATAAGGTACGCAGAAGGGTAATTCAATTTTAAAGCGTATATCCCGCCCTTAAGTCTTACGAAGAGCCCCTTTTTTGTATATCTTTCCAGAAGTTGCTGCGCCGATGAATGCGTAAGCCTTAAAAGGTGCCGGAACTCAAGCTTGGAGAACACTTTAAGGTTATTATCGATCAGGGCTTTTTGTATCTCTAGTTGTTTCATTTTTCTATCACATATGATAGATTATTGAAACAGCATGTCAAGCGGTTTTTTGAAAAATCCCAGGTGCGAGATGAGAGGTGTGAGATGGGAGGTGCGATCAGGCATTCAACAGGCATTTTTCATTAAATTTCGTAACAACTGCAACAAGTCTTTTGTCCAATCTACCTGGATGGCTCTTTCACTGTGTAAAACGGACGAAAGCATGGCTATGCCCTGTTCGGTAAAAGCATAAGGAAAATATCGCCTCCCGCCCCAACTTGATATCACAATTTGTGATCTCAAGTCATTAAATTCCTCAACAGTTAACCGGAACATAAAATCTTCGGGAAATCTTGTAAGATTCCTCTTGATCGACTGGTTTAGAACAAATGTTTTCACGCCATAGAGGACGGCCAGGTCCTTATCCAGCATCACTTTTTGCCCGCGGATAAAATATATCTTATTCTCGATCACTTCGATCGGGACTAATTCATCGCTCATTTATCTTCCCCCAATTTTTTACTCATTACTCATAACCCAGAACTTATAACTTACAACTGTACACTATCCCCAGCAATTAACATGCCGGGGCTTTTGTTCGTGGAATAAGTAAAATGTTGTTGTGAATATCAACAAGTGTAGTGAATTTTGACAGCATAATTTCTCTGCGGGTTTTCCTTGCGATATCCGTTGTCAGGTATGTCCGTGGCAGGCTGGCCGGCAACAAGATGAGCTGTCATTTGCCGTTAATTCTCAACTGATATATAATACATCTCATGTCCTGGCCGAAAATATTAAAAAACTCTTTAAGTGATCATGAAATACCATAAAAAATTAACCCGTAAAGATGTGGCAAAACAAGGATGGAATAGGATTATTCTTATGATCGCATCGGAATTATCCCGGGCAGACCATCTGTCAAAAAATGGCGGAGGCGCAGAGGTTGAAACGTGCATTTTAAGGGCGAAGGAACTTTTTGGAGTGCTTGAAAGCGAGCCGTCTTTGCCTTATAACATTGGCAGGAGGTTATTGACGATGCTGCATAAAATCACCAGGCCTTCAAAAATACAATATGGCAAGCTTTATAATAGTTTCATGGCTTTAGCCTCGTAATCCCCCATTCTCCTATCTTATCCGTTGATCCGCTGCGATATCCGTTGTTAGTTATCTCAGCAATTATCATCATTGAAATTTTCCGGTGAACAGGTATAATACTCGGTCTAATGTGGAAAAAGATCAAAAAACATAAATTCGCGTATCTTTTCCTTCTCCCCACGGCAACTGCCATGTTCTTCCTGCATTTCCTGCCGATAGTACAGGGCGTTTACATGTCTTTCCTCCAGCTTAACCAGTTCACTCTGGGCAAGTACCTTCTTGCGCCGTTCGTGGGGCTCCAGAATTATTATAATGTATTGGTGAACGCGCAAAGCCCCATGCGGCTCGGGCTCCTGGAAGCCATAAGGAACACCATTATTTACACAATAGTCGTGACATCGGGGACGCTCTGGGTGGGACTGATCGTCGCGTTAATGGTCAATAGGAAATTCCGGGGCCGGGCTATTATCAGAACGCTGTTCCTGTTCCCGTGGATAGTGCCGACTTATGTTACAGGACTTCTCTGGGGGTTCATGTGGCAGAAGAACATCGGCATCATAAATATCCTGCTTGTTGATGTTCTGCATATCCTGCCCTCAAAACCCTTCTGGCTTCTTGGGACAAATACTCTGTGGGCCATTATCATACCGACGGTCTGGAGGTTTTGGCCGCTTTCGATGCTCATGCTCCTTGCCGGGCTTCAGACGATACCGGAAGAGCTGTATGAGGCCGCGGATATAGACGGAGCGTCGCCATGGAGGAAATTCTGGATGATAACTTTCCCCCTGCTTAAACCGGTATGGGCCATCCTCATACTTTTCGGGCTTATATATAATGTGTATTCCTTCAATATAGTCATTATGATGTTCGGGTTCGGCGCCGGGTTCCCGGGCGAGTGGGGCGACCTTATGATGACGAACATATTCAGGAATTCCTTCCAGAGATGGGACTTCGGAACGGGCGCCGCCACGTCGGTATTGCTGCTGATCGTGATGATCGGCATAGTCAATATCTGGTTCAGATATTACAAGTCATCGGAAGAATACCGATAAAGATCCAAACATCCAACTTTAAACATCCAAACAAATCCCAGATCCAGGATCCCAAATCTCAAATCTCTTTTTGAAGTTGGGATTTAAAGATTGGGATTTGTTTTGGATTTGGTAATTGGAAGTTTGGATTTTATAAATACCTCATTTCCTGGATTTGATTTTCGCAGAGCTATCAGCTATAATCAACTTTCTCAACTGGAGATTAAAAGGAGAGATTTTCAATGCCGAAAGTATATATAATTGATGTAACGAACAGGGACGGAGTGCAGACATCGCGCCTTGGCCTGGCAAAGCTTGAAAAGACCATCATAAACCTGATGCTCAACGAAATGGGGGTATTCCAGTCGGAATTCGGGTTCCCTTTTACGAAGCATGAAAAAAATTATCTCAATGCGAACCTTGAACTGGCCGAGATGGGAGCCCTTAAGCCGATGAGGCTCGAAGGCTGGTGCAGGGCGATAAAAAGGGACGTGGACCTTGCTTACAGTCTTACGCCGAAGATAAAACACCTGAACCTTTCCATATCGACCTCGAACATAATGCTGGAAAGCAAATTCCTCGGAAAAATGAGCAAGCCGGATGTCATCGCGAAAATGCAGGAAGCGGTAAAAGCCGCGTACAGCTACGGAATGGAAACTGTCGGCGTAAATGCCGAGGATGCCTCCAGGTCGGACATGAATTTCCTTATTGAATTCGGCCAGGCGGCAAAGGAAGCAGGCGCGAAAAGATTAAGATACTGCGACACGCTGGGCGCCGACGACCCCAGGACCATTTACAGCAGGATAAATGAACTTGCCGGAAAGACGAAGATGGCAATAGAGATGCACTGCCATAACGACCTGGGAATGGCGGTCGCGTGTTCGGTGGAGGGAGCAAAGGGAGCGATTGACGCCGGCCAGGATGCTTACATAAACACTACGATCAACGGAGTGGGAGAGCGTGCCGGGAATGCGGACATGCTTTCGGTCCTTTTGGCCCTGAAATACTCGAGCGGTTTTGTAGGAAAGAACCTTTTTCCGGAAAATGTCGACCTTTCCGAGGCGTGGGAGATAGCCAATTATGCTTCTTATGCTTTCAAGATCCCGATCCCGATAAACCAGGTCGGAGTGGGGGCGAACGCGTTCGCCCATGAATCCGGCATCCATGCCGACGGCGCGCTTAAAGACAGAAGGAACTACGAACTCTATGAATACGAAGAGCTCGGAAGAGGCCAGCCGGAATACGTCGAGACAGGGCGTATGATAACTGTCGGCGAATACAGCGGCATAAAAGGCTTCAGGAACGTCTACGGCAAGCTCGAAGTGGAATTCAAGGATGACGCGGAAGCGGAAAAAGTGCTCGAGCTGGTCAGATATGCCAATGTGCACACGCAAAAGCCGCTGACAAGAAGAGAACTTTTATTCGTCGGGAAATATCCCGAACAGGCAAGAAAGATAATGACGGTATCCCCTTAATGAGAATATTGATCTTACTTGGAAGCGGGTCCGACATTCCTCAAATAGAGGGGACGAAGAAGATGCTTTCGCAGTTCAAGGTCCCGTTCGATGTCGTGGTCGCGTCAGCGCACAGGAACCCCAAAAAAGTCGCGAAGATATCGGCGGCTGCAGAGTCAAAATATGACCTGATAATCGCTGCTGCCGGAATGGCGGCGCATCTTCCCGGAGTTGTCGCGGCGAGCACGATACTTCCGGTCATCGGAGTGCCGATAGAGACGAAATCGCTGTCCGGATTCGACTCGCTTTACTCGATAGTGCAGATGCCCTCCGGGATCCCGGTCGCGACCGTCGCGATAGGCGGAGCGAAGAATGCCGCGATACTCGCGGTTCAGATATTAAGCCTTAAATATCCCGTGCTGAAGAAGGCGCTTAAGGCCTTCAAGCGCAAAATGGAGAAGGGGGCGAAGATATAATGGCGAACTGGATAGATGTTGTTGCGGTGATAGCGGTCGCCGCCTTTGTCTTCTACGGCATGCAGCGCGGGGTAATGAGGACGTTCCTGGATATTTTCGCGGTCCTTTTCGCCATATTCTTCTCGGGGCAGTTTTACAGAGTGCTTTCAACTTCTGTAATGCCGTTCCTGAGAGTTCAGGATGCTTCCGTTTACGCGGTCACGTTCATAGTGTTCTGGGTAATAGTGTTCGCGATGCTTGAGCTTTTGGTCGGCTTTATAATGAAGCTGGTGAAGATATCGTTCATCGGCGTTATGGAGGCGCTTGGCGGCGCGCTGCTGGGCCTTATACAGGGGATATTGATCGTGGGGATCGCGATCCAGATATGCCTTATGTTCCCGCTTCCGTCGAACATCAACAACCTTTTCTCGACCTCGATCTCAAAAAAGATATCGATGCCTACTCTTACAAAATCTTATTTATCCGTTTTCGGGGTGTTCCCGAAAATAGATTTTATCCAGCAGGGGCTCCAAACAATAGAGGAGAAGATCATCCCCGTCATCCCTTCAAAGGAAAAGATCCCGTACACAAAAAAGACCAAAAAACCAAGGTTGTAATGAGGGTCCTTCCAGCTTCTTTCTACGCCAGGAATACAAAGGCCGTCGCGCGCGGGCTTCTCGGCAAATATCTGATCAGGAAAATAGGCAGGCGCAGGCTCGTCGGCAGGATCGTTGAAACGGAAGCTTATTTTCAGGACGATCCCGCAAGCCACTCATATTCCGGCAAAACCCCGCGCTCCGCTCCAATGTTCGAACATCCCGGCCGCGCTTATGTTTATTTCGTGTACGGCAACCATTATTGTTTGAACGCGGTTACCGAGAAATTCGGCAAAGCCGGCGCGGTATTGATCAGGGCGCTTGAGCCGGTCAAAGGGGTAAAACTGGCAACGAACGGGCCGGGGAAGCTCACCAAGGCGTTCAAGATCGACTCTAAATTCAACAGGGCGGACCTTTCACGGGGGAATTTGGTCGTAGCGGAGGGAGTGCGAAAAAGATATAATATTGTCTCGGCCAGGAGGGTCGGGATATCTAAAGCGTCAAATAAGTTATACAGGTTCTATTTAAAGGGGAATAAATATGTCTCAAAAATGTAAATATGTGGTTTTGATCGGCGACGGGATGGCGGACAGGCCGCTTAAGCAGCTTGGCGGCAGGACCCCGCTTGAAGCCGCAAAGACCCCGAACATGGACTGGATCGCAAGGAACGGGATCTGCGGGTCTGTCAGGACGGTGCCAAAAGGGCTTCAGCCGGGTTCTGATGTCGCGAATATAAGCATTTTCGGATATGACCCGAAAAAGAGCTATTCCGGAAGAGGCCCCCTGGAAGCATTGAGCAGGGGCATAAAGCTCGGCAAAAATGACGTCGCGTTCCGGTGCAACCTTGTGAAGATCGAGAACGGAAAAATGGCCGACTACAGCGCCAGGCATATATCAACAAAGGATGCGAAGAAGGTCATCGAGCTTCTGAGCAGGGAACTCGGCAACAAAGATATCAGATTCCATCCCGGGGTAAGTTACAGGCATCTTGTCATCATCAACGGGGGGCCGAATTCGGTCAGATGCACCCCGCCGCACGATATCACCGGCAAGACAATAGGAAAATACCTGCCGAAAGGTCCGGGCGCAGATGCCCTTAATATCCTGATGGGCGACTCGTTCGAGATCCTCTCTGCAAAAGGCGGAAAGGCCAATATGATATGGCTTTGGGGGCAGGGAAAAACGCCGACAATGAAAAGATTTCCGCTGAAAGGTTCCGTGATAACCGCGGTTGACCTGATAAAAGGCTTAGGACGGGCCATCGGGCTTAGCGTTATAAATGTCCCGGGAGCCACCGGGTACCTTGATACTAACTATACAGGAAAAGCCGAATATGCCCTGGCATCGCTTAAGAAAAGGGATTTTGTATTTGTGCACGTTGAATCTCCCGATGAGGCCGGGCACGAGGGCAATGTAAAGCTTAAAATAAAAGCCATCCAGGATTTTGACAAGTATGTCGTAGGGACGGTCCTTAAAGGTTTGAAGAAATTCAAGAATTATAAACTGATGATATTGCCCGATCACCCGACCCCCGTATCCATGATGACGCATTCCGGTGAGCCGGTCCCTTTTGCGATCTATTCCTCAAAAAGAAAGATCAAAGGCGCGGACGGCTTTAATGAAAAAAGCATTTCAATGTCAAAGCTGCGCGTGGAACAAGGCCATAAGCTGATGGATTTTTTTATCCGGCAGGCTTAGGACAGGAACAATTAAATGAAACAGATATCCCTTAATATTTTTGCCGCCCTGGCGATCTGTTCCTCATGTTTTGCGATGGGAACGGTCCCTCCGCCTGTGACCGCCGAGGTCATTGCTCCTTCAGTGACATTTATAAGGGCGATAGGCAGCTCCGGTTCCGGGGACGGCCAGTTCCTTTATCCAAGGGATGTTTATTTGTCCTCATATAACAACTCTTCCTCCGGCATGGGGAATATTTTCGTGGCCGACACCGGCAACAACAGGGTGGAAGTTTTTAACAGCAATGCCGAGCATCTTTTTTCATTCGGCGGATTCGGCAATTCGCAGGGGAAATTCAGCTCGCCCGCAGGTATCGCGGTCGATCTCAGCCAAAGGATCTATGTTGCGGATAAGGACAATAACAGGGTCCAGACATTTGATGTTAACGGCAGCTTCCTGAGCGAATTCGGTTATTTCGGGGCGGATCCCGGAAAGTTCATCGAGCCGCTGGGGATCGCGGTAGATTCGTGGGGCAGGATATTTGCGGCGGATTCGGGGAACAACAGGATCGAAAAATTCGACGAGGTCGGCACGTTCCTTGATTCGATCGGCGGGTTCGGCATGTCGAACGGATACTTTAACGCGCCGTCGGATGTGGCAACTGATGCGGACGGATACTTATATGCGGCTGACACGAAAAATGACCGTATACAGAAAATGAATTCAACCGGAATGCCGATGGCGGTTTTCGGAGTGTCGGGAAGCGGGGACGGCGAATTCCACTCCCCGGCCGGGATCGCGGTGGACGACAAATATATATATGTCAGCGATACAGGGAACAACAGGATACAGATATTCAATAAGAACGGCATGTTCCTGATGAAATTCGGGAGCACGGGCATAAATTTCGGGGAGTTCAATAACCCCGTCGGGATATCGGCCGGGACGCCGGGCCTATTGCTTGTGGCCGACACGAACAACCACCGCATCCAGGAATTCAAAGTGTCATTCTAGCTGCTTAAATTGTGATATAATCCGTGCCATGAAAGCCCTTGGGATCGATCCCGGCACTGCAACGACGGGTTACGGCATGCTCGAAGGCGACGGCGACAGCATTAAGGTCGTGGGTTACGGATGCATAAAGACGAGCAGCAAGGAACTTGCAAGCGAGCGCCTCAAAAAGATATATTCCGGCATAAAAAAGATCATCGCAAAATACAAGCCGGGGTCCGTTGTCGTTGAAAGATTGTTTTTCGGGGCGAACACGAAGACCGCGATGGCGGTGGGGCAGGCGAGAGGTGTTATACTTCTTGCGGCGACGCAGGCGGGGATCGAAATAGCGGAATATACGCCGCTTGAGGTGAAAATGGCATTGACCGGATACGGCAGGGCGGACAAGAACCAGATGCAGCAGATGGTGAAGAGGCTTTTAAAGCTCGATGCGATACCAAAGCCGGATGATGCCGCTGACGCGCTTGCTGTTGCGCTTTGCCATGTTAATTCCAACGGATTTAATTCAAGAGTGAGGAAAACGTCATGATATCGCAGCTCACGGGGATCTTGGACAGCATCGAACAGAACAATGTGACCATTGATGTTCAGGGCGTTGGCTACAAGGTGTTCCTTCCGACCTCGGCAATAGCAAAATTATCAAAACCCGGCGAGAAAATAAAGATATTCACGCATCAGGTGGTCCGTGAGGACTCGATAGATCTTTACGGATTCTTAAGAAAAGAGGAAAGGGGGCTTTTTTCCATGCTCCTTTCCGTTTCCGGCATAGGGCCGAAGAGCGCGCTTGCCCTTCTCTCCGGGATAAAGATGGAAGACCTTGTCATTGCGATCGCGAAAGGGAGTGTTGACCTTATTACTACGGTTCCCGGGGTCGGGCTCAAGACCGCGCAAAGGCTTGTCATTGAACTGAAAGAAAAAGTGGGAAAGGCGTATGCGGTCGCAGGAGGTTCTTCCCTTGTGGGCCTTCCGCAGGAAGAGCCGATCATTGCCGACGCAATAGCCGCGTTGATGACCCTGGGTTATACGGTAAAGGAAGCGCGCGAAGCTATAATGAGGTCCGGGATAGATTTCACAAAGGTAAAAGGAACGGAAGATATAATAAAGCAGTCGCTTAAAGCTTTAAGTTGACCCGATTAAGAGCCTGCGACTAAACGTCGCGGCTCCTTGATTGGAACCGAGGCGTTCAGCCTCAGGTTCCAAGACATATTCAGAGCTTTAAGTTGACCCTGGGAAAGACCATCTGTTCCAGCCACCGCATCACTCTTCTGAACATGCCTTTTTCCGAGCCCGTTATAGGATCGACAAGGATCGAGTAAATCCCCGCCAGATTCGCGCCTAGAATATCCGTGAATAACTGGTCCCCGATCAAAGCGGTGTTGGAGGGCTTTGATCCCAATAAGTTCATCGCGTGACGGAATGCGAGGGGCAGGGGTTTTAGCGCAAAAAGGCTGACAGGCACATTAAGCTTCTTTTTTACGCTATCCAGCTGCCAGCCGAAAGGATTATTCGAAGTGATGCAGACATTGAACCCTCTTTTTTTCACGTCCTCTATCCATTGGACGGATCCTTCCGGTATGTGGTCTGAATTTCTTTTTCTTAAGGTCTCGTCAAGGTCGACGATCAGATTATGGATACCCAAAGATTGAAGCTTTGAAAG
>JBDRDU010000053.1:0-6202 GCA_043820455.1 bacterium
TTCTTTTTTGCTCAATGTGATAATGTCCTCTTTCATTTTTGCCCTCCTTTAGGTATTTACGATACCAGAGGGCTTTTTACTTGACTACGAACCGGACATTTTCACGTGGCACAAACAGGACATTATCACGTGGCGTCTACATTCTACCTTAAAACATTGATTCCCGGCCGATATTAATGTAGAATTGGCATTCCGAGGTAACAAATGCTTTCAATTATCGTTCCAACATATAATGAAGCCAGGAACATAGAAGAGCTCTTAACGCGGCTTTTTTCCGCCCTTAAGCCAAATTATACCCCTTATGAGGTCCTGGTTATTGATGATAACTCTCCTGACGGAACAGCTCGGATAGCGGAGGCGCTAAAATCAAAATTTGACCTTAGGGTAGTAAATCGCCCACGTAAGATAAGCCTGGCGTCCGCTGTCATAAATGGTTTTAAGCTTGCGGCTGGCGATATTCTATGCGTGATGGATGCGGATCTGAGCCATCCGCCAGAGGCGATACCGGAAATGTATAAAGTTATATCCGGCGGAGATGTGGATATTGTAATAGGCAGTAGATGTGTTGAGGAGGGGGGAGCGACAAATTGGCCGTGGTACAGACGCTTTGGTTCGACTTTTGCGCAGCTGCTTGCAAGGCCGGTAACGCGCGTTAATGACAGCACTTCCGGGTTTTTCATGATCAAGAAAAGCGTCCTTGAAGGTGCGGACATAAATCCGATCGGGTTCAAGATCCTGCTTGAGATCCTTGCGAAGGGTAATTACTCCAAGGTAAAAGAGGTCCCGATAGTTTTTAATGATCGTGGGGGCGGAAAAAGCAAGCTGGGCATGAGACAGACAATAGAATACTTAAAGCAACTTGGCCTCATATATCACGGAATGTTTACAGGCAAGATAAAAAGGAGGAATAAAATTGGTTAATTTTCTTTTATTGTTCGTTTCCATATCTCTCGCGATCATGGGGCAGTTGCTTATGAAACAGGGAATGATAATGTTCGGAAAATTCCCCGTTACCCAGCTTCTGAGTAAAGTGCTCCCGATGGTCTTTCAGCCATATGTATTTCTCGGGATACTCTGTTTTAGCGTTAGCTCGATATTCTGGCTGGTGGTACTCTCCCGAATAGATCTTTCCATGGCATATCCACTTGTGAGCATCGCATATGTTGTGACGGCGATTTTCTCATATTTTATTTTTAAGGAGAACATCACCATTATCAGATGGCTGGGGATAATAACTATTTGTCTTGGGGTTTTCCTGATATCCAAAAGTTAATTAACAATGGACAATGACACAATTAACAACAAGGAAGGATTATATTAATAATATCGCGAAGCGATACCAAGTTATTCATTGTTAATTGAGAAATTGTTAATTAATCCTTCTTGTAATACTTTGTAAAATCTTCCGGCTTCATGTTGTCGATGAATTCCTTGAATTTCTTTGTTTCTTCGGCGTCCTTTTCAGCGTTCACCAGCTTTGCCTGCATCATTACGACTTCCGATACGAATATCGGCGCTGATGTACGTATTGCAAGGGCTATGGCGTCAGAAGGCCTTGAATCGATATTGATCTTTTCTTTTTTTTCCTTTTCAACCTCTATTACGGCGTAGAAAGTCCCTTCTTTTACGTCGTTTATGACCACTTTTACGACCTTGGCATTAAGCTTATCGATGACGGATTTTATGAGGTCGTGGGTCATGGGGCGCGGCGGATGAAGGCCCTGTAATTCCATGGCAATGGAAGCAGCCTCGAAGATGCCTATCCAGATGGGAAGGAAATTCATTTCATCCTGGTCCCTGAGGATCACCAAAGGAGAAAGGTTCCTCGGATCGAAACCAAGCCCGCCTACCTCCATTTGGATCATTTTCTTTTTTCCTGCTTGCCCGTCTTGGCGGGCTTGTCGGCAGGCGCGGCCTTAATACTTTCAACCAGTTTCTTGAAGGCAATGCTGTCGTTCACGGCCATTTCGGCGAGCATTTTCCTGTCAATCAATATATTAGCCTTCTTCAGACCGTTCATAAACCTTCCGTAGGTCAAGCCGCATTGCCTTGCCGCAATGTTTATCCTTATTATCCAAAGGGCCCTCATGTCCCCTTTGCGCTTCCTTCTGTGTGCCGTGGCATAGGACATAGCCCTTATTACGGCCTGTTTTGATGGCCTGAATAATTTGGACAATGAGCCGCGGAATCCCTTCGCTCTTTTAAGGAGCTTTTTTCTCCTCTTTCGCGCAACAAACCCTCTTTTTACTCTGACCATTTATATCCCTCCGATCATGTGTCTTATCCTGCTCTTGTCGGAAGCGGACACTTCTATGCGCTTGCCGAGCTTTCTTTTTACGGACTTCGACTTATGTTCGAGCAGATGTTTTTTCTTTGCTCTGTACCTGAAGATCCTTCCGGATTTCCGTATTTTAAACCTTTTTGCCGCGGCTTTTCTCGTTTTTATTTTTGGCATGATAAACCTCTTTCTATTACTTTACATTCGATCGAAAAAAAAGGTCATTTCGGAACAAGAAGCATGAAATAGAGCTTGCCTTCGAGTTTTGGCCTGCTTTCCGGAATGCCGCAAGCCGACACATCATTTATAAGACGCTGCAATACCTTTGCTCCCAACTCAGGATGTGTTACTTCCCGCCCTTTGAACCTAAGGGATATCTTGACTTTGTGCCCTTTCTTTAAAAAATCAACAGCCTTGTTAAAAACTACTTGATAATCGTGTTCTCCGATCTTTGATGAAAGCTTAAGTTCCTTGAGGGTCGTGGCTTTTTGCTTTTTTCGGGCCTCTTTTTCCTGCTTCATCATTTCATACCGCATTTTCCCGAAATCGGCTATTTTGCACACCGGATTCTTGTCGTCCGGCGCAACTAAGATCAGATCGTATCCGCCTTCTCTCGCGATCCTGAGAGCTTCGTCCCTTGACATTATCCCAAGCTGTTTCCCGTCTACATCTATGACCCTGATCTCTCCCGGACGGATCCTCTCATTTAAAGTGTAACTTTTTATCCTTCTCAATCCTCCCTTTTCCAAAATCCCAACTTCCAACATCCAAATCCCAACAGGGCTAATTATATGTTTTTTTCTTATTTCTTGCCAGCTATTTCTTCACGAATGGAAGAGATGAACTCGTCCATCTTTGTCGCGCCAAGATCGCCTTTGTGCCTTGCTCTTATTGATATGGTGTTCGATCCCATTTCTTTATCTCCGACAATGATCATATAAGGGGTCTTTTGCATTTCCGCTTCCCTTATTTTAAGCCCGATCTTTTCTCTTCTGTTGTCCATTTCCACTCTGATATCGTTGTCAAAAAGCTCATCTTTTATTTTTTTGGCGTATTCAAGGTGTTTGTCCGATATCGGCAGGACCTGGACCTGAACAGGTGAAAGCCATACCGGGAAAGCTCCGGCATAATGTTCGATCAAGGAAGCAATGAACCTTTCCATTGATCCAAGCACGACCCGGTGTATCATTGCGGGCCTGTGTTCCTTTCCGTCCTCTCCGGTATAGGCAAGATCAAATCTTTCCGGCAGCTGGAAATCCACCTGTATGGTGGGGCCCTGCCAGAGCCGTCCTATCGCGTCTTTCAGTTTAATGTCTATCTTCGGCCCGTAGAAAACACCGGCACCCTCGTCAACATCATAGGTTTCACCCTTTGACTTAAGCGCTCCAATTAATGCTTCGGTCGCGTGCTTCCAGTTCTCTTTCGTCCCGACGTATTTCTCAGGCCTTGTTGAAAGATTGATCTCATATTCAAAACCAAAGACCTTCATCATGTCGAAAACGAAATCCAACACCTTTAAGATCTCGTCCTTAAGCTGTTCATGCGTGCAGAAGATATGAGCGTCATCCTGCGTAAAACCCCTTACTCTCAGAAGCCCGTGAAGAACCCCGGACTTCTCGTGCCTGTAAACAGTGCCAAGCTCGAAATATCTTATGGGCAGGTCGCGGTAGCTCCTCGGCTTTCTCTTGAATATCAAGATATGCCCGGGGCAGTTCATCGGCTTTACGACATAATCCTGTTCCTCTATTTTCATCGAATACATGAATTCCCTGTAATATTCAAGATGTCCAGACGTGCGCCAGAGGTCAGCCTTGGCGATGTGCGGGATAATGACCGTTTCATATCCTCTTTTCCTGTGTTCGTCCTTCAAAAATCTCTCTATTGTCTCCCTTAAGACCGCGCCTTTCGGGTAGTAATAAACAAGGCCTGCTCCCGCTTCTTCCTGGAAGATATTGAAAAGATCAAGCTGCTTGCCCAGTTTCCTGTGGTCGCGCTTCTCGGCTTCTTCAAGGAATTTGAGGTGGTCATCAAGTTCTTTCTGGGACTCGAAAGCCGTGCCATAGATCCTCTGGAGCATCTTGTTCTTTTCGGACCCTCTCCAGTATGCCCCAGCGACGGATAAAAGCTTGAATGCCTTTATTTCATTTGTTGATTTGACATGCGGGCCGCGGCACAGGTCTATAAAATTCCCGTTCTTGTATAAAGAGACCTTGTCATCGGTGATATTGTTCAGGATCTCAACCTTGTAGATCTCGCCTGCTGGGTTCATCTGCTTTATCGCTTCAGTCCTGCTGATATCCTGCCGCTCAAATTTTTCGCCACGGCTCATGATCTCTCTCATTTTTTCCTCTATTTTCGGCAGGTCCTCTTCCGTTAATTTATGAGGCATGTCGAAATCGTAATAAAATCCCGTTTCAATGGATGGGCCTATGGCTAGCAGGACGCCAGGGAACAGCTCCTTTACGGCCTCTGCCATTACGTGCGAAGTTGAATGACGAAGTATTTCCAGTTTAGATGATTCTTCCGGGTTCATGGCTTGATTATACTATCCAGGATTATGCCACGCCAGTTATTATTTCTTTTTTAGCCCAAAGATCGGCCGCCATGATCTCTTCAAGGTTAGGCTCGCTCGTGTTGAAATGCTTTTCCATGGCCTGTTCCACCAGCCGGGGGATATCCGTGAATTTTATCCGTTCCTCAAGAAATAATCTTACGGCTTCGTTGTTCGCGGCGTTAAGAACGGCGGGGAGGGTCCCTCCGCGCTTGCCGGCGGCATAGGCAAGTTCAAGGCATGGGAATTTTTCCCGGTCCGGCGCCTCAAATGTAAGCGCGCCGATCTTTGAGAGATCGATCAGATCAAATTTATTCTGCATCCTTTCTCCGTCGAGAAGGGCGTACTGTATGGGCATCCTCATGTCCGGAGCCGACATCTGCGCGATAATGGAACCGTCGGCAAATTCGACCATCGAATGTATCGTGCTTTGTGGGTGAACCACGACGTCGATCTTTGAGTAATCCAGCCCGAACAGATGGTGCGCTTCTATCACTTCAAACCCTTTGTTCATAAGGGTTGCAGAATCCACTGAGATCTTATCTCCCATGCGCCACTTCGGATGAGCTAAAGCATCGCTGACGGAAACCTTGGAAAGCTTTTCACTTGAAAGCGATAAAAATGGGCCGCCCGAAGCGGTCAGGATCACCCTTTTTATCTTTGACAGATCCTCGCCTTTCAGGCACTGGACAATGCCGGAATGCTCGCTGTCTATGGGCGTCAATCTTACCTTCTTTTTTGCAACGTCCTTCATTACAATGTCGCCGGCGGCAACAAGCACTTCCTTGCTTGCAAGGGCGATGTTCTTTTTAAGCTTGATGGCCTCTATAGTCGGGATTATCCCTGCCGATCCGGGGATCGCCACCACGACAGTGTCAACCTCTTTATGGGAGGAGACTTTAATGAGGCCCTCGCTCCCGAAGTAAATGACCGTCTGGGTTTTCCCCAGTTTTTCCTGAAGTACTGCTGCGGATGCTTCTGTGTCCACGGAAACTATTTTCGGTGAGAATTTTTTGATCTGTTCGGCAAGAATGCTCAGGTTGTCCTTTGCGGCAAGCCCTATTATCTTGAACCTGTTAGGGGATGCAGATATGACCTCAAGTGTTTGCCGGCCGATGGATCCGGTTGAACCCAGTATCGATATGTTTTTTTTCAAAAAGATCTCCTAAAACATGCTAATAAGGCCGGTTGCCATAGCCCACACTGCGGCCGAAGCTATAGCTGTGCCAAAAACCGAAGCAATGAATATTTCAAACCATGTAAGCCCCAGAAGATATCCTGCTACACAGCCTGTCCATACGCCTGTGCCAGGAAGAGGTGTTGCAATGAAAAGCATAAGACCGATGGTCTCATATTTTTCGATGATCCCGCTC
>JBDRDU010000054.1:0-23705 GCA_043820455.1 bacterium
TCTATGATCTGCCGCACCTCTTCTTCTTTTTCCCTGTCAAAGAACACCTCTTTAGAAGTGATCTTCTTGACCTTTTTGTCGACATCAATGCCTGAATAGATCTTTATCATAGGTTCCCTCCAATCCTTGTCCCTTTCTTTAAAATCGTTCCGTCAGCCAGCGTAGCACCTGCAATGGTGGAAAATTCCTCGATCGTGCAGTGAGCCCCTATAATGCTCCCTTCTATCTTTACGCCTTCTTTTATAACGGTCTTTCCGTGCACCACGCAGTTCTTAAGTTTTGCGCCTCTGCCGATGGTCACACTGTCGCCCAGAACGACGAATTCATCAAGGTAAACATCTTCCGCGACCTGGGAATGGCTTCCGATAAGAGCAGGCCCTCTTACTTTTGCCGAACTGCTTATATTAACGTCATCTTCCACCCAGATATTGGCGCTTATCTTGTTCCCCGGAATGACGGCCATTACGTCGCCGCTCAGGATGTCATGATGAGCTTTCAGATATTTCACCGGGTCGCCTATGTCCATCCAGTAAGCATTTGCCACATAGCCGTATATTTTTTCCTTTTTTTCAAGGAGCATGGGATAAAGCTGGCGCTCGAATGAAAATTCTTTTCTTTTCGGGACCAGCTTGAATATTGACGGATCAACGATATATATCCCGGCATTTATCGTATTTGCGGTAACCTGCTCCCAGCTCGGTTTTTCGCGGAATTCAAGCACCCTCTGGTCGTCATCCGTTATTACAAGGCCGTACAGGGTGGGGTCCTCCACTTTTGTGAGCGCCAGGGTGACCTTGCCCTTTTTTTCTTCATGGAACTTGATCATTTTCCCCAGATTTATATCCGTCAAAATGTCGCCGTTGAAAATAAACATCGGACCCGTGTCAAAGAACTTCTCCGCGTTCTTCACCGCGCCAGCTGTTCCAAGCGGATCTGTTTCCACTGAATAATGTATCTTTACACCGAGTTTTCTTCCGTCGTCAAAAATGTTCCTTATGTTGTCGGAAAGATAATGAAGGTTGAGTATTACCTCTGTCACGCCGAACTTCCTTAAAAGCTCGATCTGATGGAATACAAAAGGCTTATTGGCTAAAGGCACTATCGGCTTCGGCACATTATATGTAAGCGGCCTAAGCCTCGTCCCCAGCCCTCCAGCAATGATCACGGCCTTCATCTTAAAAGCTCCTTTTTTAATTTTTCTATTATCTCAACAGGAGTAGGATCGATCCCGGAAAGAACGGCAAGATATACGGAAAGATAATCCCCATAAAGTATGAGCGACATGGTCTTTGCAAGGGCAGATTGTCCCTGGGACCAGACCTCCGCCACCCCTCCAACATTCCCGCTTATCAAGGACTTGGTCACTTCTATACGTTTCTTCAGCCTCTCAGGGTCTTTGTCATCCCTTAATATGATGAAAGAGAAGTTATGCTCCCCTTTTTTCAGGAACGAGAAATTGACAAGATCATTATGGTCCAGTTCCGGAAAGACCGATAATATCGCGGTCATTTTGCTGTTCTCGTTAAATTGAGTCTTCCATCTTAATCCTGCCGCAGATGTGGTCCCGTTACTTGCAAGTATCACAGGGATCTTTCCATGGAGCCTTATGGCCTGCTGTTTTATCTCGTTCTCCCTTGATCCTTTCGCCGCTCCGTATTTAGCCGAAAGTTGTTTCAGTAGTTTCCTTGTTTCATCAATGTCCGTCTTTATATTGCCACAGACACCAAATCTGTAAAGTACATTGAGGATGGGAGAAAGAATATATCCCAAGGCGGCCCTTGGCGGCAGCCCTTTTGGGATCGCAATAAGCGGAACGTTGTTCTTTTTTGAAAGTTCCTTAAGCTCTCCTCCCGAAGACACACAGATGACCCTGGCTCCCCGCTGGAGGGCTTCTTTGAACGCTGATATCGCTTCTTCCGTATTGCCCGAATAACTTGCCGCAATGAATAAAGTGCCGCTATTGACGAATTTAGGGCAGCCATAATCCCTGTTAACGAACACCGGAAAATCAGCCTTGTTCCTCAAAACAAGAGAAACAATATCGCCGCTTATTGCAGACCCGCCCATTCCGGATATTACAAGACTGTTTATTTTTCCGGTCTTCCCGACATCCGATGTTTCGGATGTCACCCAGCCTTCTTCCATTTCGTCCGGGAGCTTTGCCACAAGGTCCAGCATCCCGCGGCTGTCGACGCTTTTCAATATATCAAGATCATCCAATGAGTTGCTCATTTTACAAGCTCCGAAGCATAAACAAATTTTATGCCGTCCTTTTCGTACTTCGGCATAAGTTCTTTAAGCACCGCTATTGTTGCAGGCCTTGTTACATGCCCTATCCCTATTGCGCTTCCTTTTCGTTTTGCCATTAAGATTAGACGCTTAAACTTGCTTTCGATGTATGACAGGCTTGATTCGCCATCAAGGAATAGGTCGTTCTCTGCGGAAGGTATGCCGAAATTCTTTGCGAGCTTGAAAGCCACGGACTTATCAGATGTCCTGCTGTCGATAAAATAAAGGCCCATCCCCTTTGTGGCGTTAAATACATCCGTCATTACCCTTTTATCTGCTGTGGCTTTTGATCCCATATGGTTATTGAATCCAACAGCCTGTTTCACGCTCGATAGGCCGTCAAATACCGTCCTTTTTATCTCGTAAGCTCCGGCAGAGCAAGTGACCATATTGCCGCCTAATCTCCTGTAATTCCCATTCAAAGACTCCATCGGAAGATGGAGCATCACTTCAAATCCCGCATCCGCCAAAGCTTTTGCAACGCTTCCGGAGGTCGGCAGATTCGGCATAACACTAACCGTTAAACGTTCCTTGATGGAATACAGGCCATTATAATCTACGATCTTTCCTCCGGCATCATCAAGTATTATCGCCACTCTGGCGATCACTTTTTTAGGTACCCCTGCTTTTTCTTTCCGCTTTTGGCGGATCTCTTCTTTTGCAGGTCTTTCTACATAGTGTTTAAACCTGTGTATTGAAAACACTATATCCAGAAAAAACGCAAAAAACATTATCAGGACCACGGCCAGTCCGATATTAAGCGTTAGCTGTTTGTCTTTGCTAAGCGCTCTCCAATCGATCTTGTTAAAGCGAAACTGCACTGACCTTTCCTGCTTTTCCCTTGCCCTTTACATCGAACTTGACGATCAATCCTTCCATGACCTCCACTGCTTTTTTCAGCTGCGGATCTTTCCGGATATCCACGCCATTTTCGGGTTCGAGCACAGCAGCTTCAGCTTCTGCAGTCGGGATCTCCACAATATAACTGGGATCTATCCCTTTTTTGGTGATGTCCGTTCCGTTCGGAGTAAGGTACTTCGCTATCGTTAAAAGTACGGCTGACCCGTCCTCAAGCTGTTTTACGTTCTGCACCGATGCCTTACCGAATGATTTTGTCCCTACAAGCATCGCCTTGTTGCTATCTTTAAGGGCCCCCGCAAGGATCTCCGACGCCGATGCGCTTGACTCATTTATAAGCATGACGATTGGCTTATCCCATATAAGATTGCCGGTGCTGCTTATGGTCTCCTTTTTGCCTTCGCGGTCAACTGTATAAACGATCACGCCGTCCTTTATGAACATACTTCCTATCTCTATCGCGTTCTGCAGAAGCCCGCCGCCGTTATTCCTGACATCCAGTATGATCCCTTTTGCTTTTTTCCCTTTCATATAGTTCAGGGCTTTTTCCATTTCTTCGGCCGCATTCTGGTTCTCGAAGGTATTCAACTTTATATATCCTATATTTCCTTGCAAAACTTCCGTTTCAACGCTTTTGATCACGATCTTATCTCTCATGATCTTGTAATCTTTCGGTTCTTTGGCCGATCCCCTTAATATGGAGACCATAACGAACGAGCCCTTAAGACCTCTTATCAAGCTTACCGCTTCGTCAAGGGCCATGTCCTTGGTCAATTTGCCGTCAATAGCCACGATCTTATCCTTGGGTTTCAGCCCCATTTTCCATGCCGGAGTATCCTTTATGGGGGAAATAACCATAAGCTGCTTGTCCTTTATCCCGATATATATCCCGATCCCCGAATAGGAACCTGACAGTCTTATTTTCATTTCCTTATATGAAGAGGGTTCAAGGAATCTGGTATATGGATCGTCTAGTGAATCGAGAAGCCCTCGGATGGAGCCGTACATAAGCTTTGAATTGTCCAGGTTTTTTTCAACATAATCGTTCTTGACCGAATCCAGCACCTGGAGGTATACATTCAGTTTTGACTCGAGGTCATCCGCCGATCTTGCTCTTTTCGCATCGCCCATCATGAGAACGGACAATGCCATGAAAATAATTAAGACAATAACGACCCTCTTTTTGCTCATTTTTCCTCTTTCCTCCTTCAGATCAGGTAAGCAAGCGGATCAACCGGCTTGCCATTATACCTTATTTCGAAATGCAGATGCGGCCCCGTTGAAAACCCTGTGCTGCCAATAAGCCCTATCACCTGGTTCTTTTCAACTTTTTGGCCCACCTGCGCATAGATCCTGGACATATGACCGTAAACAGTAGTATACCCCCTGCCGTGGTCAATGACCACTGCTTTTCCATACCCACCCCACCATCCGCTGTATATCACTTCTCCGCTGTCGGCACACATTATCGGCTTTCCATACGGAGCTGCGATATCCAATCCGGTATGAAGGTTAGTTCCTCCCCAGAGCGGGTGCCTTCTATACCCGAACCTCGAAGTAATCCTTCCGGTTATAGGCCAACCGAACCTGCCGGAAGAAACAGCGGTAGATCTTCCGCGGGACCTGATGAACCGCTCAAATTCCAAGCTGCTTGCTTCAAGCTCCTTGACCCGCTTTTCGTATTCCTGCCGCCTGCTGCGCAAAAACTGATACGTTCTCTGCTTTTCGGCGCCCGCCATGGCGATCTCCCGCTTTTGGGTTTCGATCACCCTTACATTGTCCTTAATTTCCCTGTTCGCCAACTCGAGCCGGGTCCTTGCTGATCTGATCGCCTCAACCTGCTGCCTTATGCTGCTGATAAGTTCAGCATCACGGCCCACAAGACAGCCAAAATAATACGTCCTGTTGATAAAATCAGACATGGATTTGGAAGCAAAAAGGATATCAAGGAATCCTCCGCTCCCGCTCTTAAAAACTTCCCTTATCCTGAGCCTGAGGTTCTTGCTTTCGTACCGGATCTTATTTTCAGCATCCGAAAGTTCACTCTTAAGTTCAACGATCTTCTTTTGATTATAAGTTACCTTGCTCTTCGCATCATCCAAACTTTTCTTGGCACGAATAAGGTTCTTTTGGATGGTATAAAGACCGCTCAGCGCTTTCTGTTCTTTCACACGCGTTAATTTAAGTTTTTGTTTTTGCTCGGCTAATTCCGAATGGATCCTTAACAGCTTTCTTTGCTCATTGCTGGTATTTTCGCCAAATGAGGCATGAAGCGGCAAAATAGAGATGGATATAAAAACTAAAACATAAATATATATATATTTCACGGCAAAACAGGAAAAATTATACCATAATATCTAAGCATTTGAAAGCATCCGGGCCGCCCTTCGCTTTCTGTGAAAAGCAACAGCGGCCCTATGCGCTTCATCCCTTATCCTTCTCAATAATTTGAGGGCCGGCGAGCTCATTTTAAGCCTTATGGGCTCTCTTTTGCCGGGAAGGAATATCTCCTCGAGTTTCTTTGCCAAAGCAACGACCATTATTCCCTTAGGCACAAAAGGCTTTGCCGCGTTAAGCTGGCCGACGCCCCCATCGATCAGAACAAGGTCTGGAATGGGGAGCTGTGAACTTAATTTTCCCGCATATCTTCTCATTACGATATTTCTTATGCCGGCAACATCATCATTCGCTTTCCTTCCGGGCGCAACTTTGAATTTTCTGTAATCGGATTTAAGCGGCAGGCCTCCTTCAAATGCGACCATCGAGCCGACCGTCTCAATCCCCATGGTAGTGGATACGTCAAAAGCCTCTATCCTGTAAGGCATCATTTCAAGCTTGAGCGCCCGCTTCAGGTCGAAGAGGGAATCATATATATTCCCCTCGAGCTTCAGGTTCTGCTGAAGCATGTATTTGGAGTTTTCTTCGGCCATTTTCAGTATTCCTTTTTCTTTTCCTGACCTTGGCACCTTGATGCGAACACTTGATCCCTTGAGCTTGGTCAGGGCCGCCTCTAAAAGAGCTCTGTTCTTTCCGGTATCAGCGATAATTTCTTCGGGAATATAAGCCGCATTTGAATAATATTGGACCATCGAACTTGTCAAAACGTTGCTCCCTTCAAGCTTTATGTCTTTTATGAAATAGCTTTGTTTCCCTGTTAATTTTCCGGAGCGGATCTCAAGTACGAGCGCCAAAGCGGAATTCCCGAAAGTCGAAACATGAAAGACATCCCTGTCTTTTTTGTCGGCAGTGACCACTTTCTGCTCTTCCATTATTTTTTCAAACAGCTTTATCCTGTCCCTTATCTGAGCAGCTGCCTCGTAGTCCTTGCTCTGTGAAGCTTGGGACATTTCCTCTTTCAGCTTTCGAACTGCCGTCTCAAATTTGCCTTCCAGGAAAAGCTCGACATCTTTTACAGCACTTGAATACTGCTGACTTGAAATACCTTTTGCACAGGGGGCAAGGCATTTATGCATGTGATAATAAAAACACGGTTGATCTCTTTTTTTAAAAGTTTTGCACCACCTGATCCGGAAAAGCCGCTTTATCAACTTGAATGTATCCCTTACTGTCTGGCCTCTGTACGGGCCGAAATATTTTGCCCCGTCGTCCGTTATCCTGCGCGCCAGCAGAACGGCCGGCCACTCTTCGTTAACGGTCAATTTAATGTAAGGATATTGCTTGTCGTCCCTCAGCAGGACGTTATATCTGGGATGATGCTTCTTGATCAAGACCGCTTCGAGTATAAGGGCTTCAAGTTCCGTTGAGGTGACAATATAATCCATGTCTGCAATGTGATGAGCAAGTTTTGAATCAGGCTTCAGATGGGCTTTTACCCTTTTGGCAATGGATATGGCTTTCCCGACATATATTATCTTTCCGGCCCTGTCCTTTATTAAGTAGACGCCCGGCTTATTTGGAGCTTGCGGTAACATTCACTTTCAGGGAAGAGGAGATATCCGGGGCAAATCTAACGGGGACTTCGAATGACCCTATGGTCTTTATTGGCTGGTCCAGAACTATCTTTTTCTTGTCCACTTCTATCCCGAAAGATTCGTGGATCTTCTGAGCGATATCCTGGTGCGTTACCGACCCGAAAAGCTTTCCGTTCTCGCCCACGTCGACTTGAATATTGATCTCTCTGCCGTCGATCTTTGATGCGGTCTCCTTAAATACGATCTTTTGTTTTTCAAGTTCTTCCGCTTTCACTTTCAGCCTTGCTTCCAGGGACTTAAGAGTTCCTGCATTCGCGGACAGCGCAAAGCCTTTCGGAACCAGATAGTTCCTGGCGTATCCGTCGGAAACATCCTTAACGGTATCAACCGGGCCTATGTCTTTAACGTCTTTTAAAAGGATTATCTTCATTATTCCACCGTATACGGCAGGAAGCTGAGCTGCCTTGCCCTTTTGATCTCTTTCGCTATGGCTCTCTGGTGCCTTGCACAGCATCCGGAAGATCTCATCGTAAGGATCTTGCCCCTGTCGCTGACGAACCTTTTCATAAGGTCTATCTTCTTGTAATCCGGCATGAACTTGTCTGCGCAGAAAATGCAGACTTTTTTCCTTCTTTTCCTCTGCGGTCTTTCTTCCTTGTTCTCCTTTTTATTGCCCCTGTTTTTTTTCTTCACAAATGGTCCCTCCTAATTAAAAAGGTATTTCTTCGCTGGTCCCTGATGCGGGAGTTTCGCCGTGCTCTTCACTCTGAGCTTTTTCCGGATGAGGCGCGGCCCCCTCTTTCTTCCCGAGCATCTGCATCCCGTCCGCCACAACTTCCGCAAACACTTTTTTTTCACCGTCTTTTTCGTATGGCCTTATCTGAAGCCTTCCCTCTATGGCAACCGGCCTGCCCTTTTTCAGGTATTCCCCGCATATCTCGGCAAGACGCCTCCATGCAACAATATTAAGGAAATCCACCTCGTTCTTTTCCGACTTGGCGGACGGCCTGTTAACAGCGATCGTGAACCTTGCGACAGGTATCCCGCTCGGTGTATACCTGAGTTCCGGGTCCTTGGTCAAATTGCCTATTAAAAATACTTTATTATACATTCTTTACCTTTGCCTTAAAAAGGCAGGTCGCTTTCTTCTTCCGGAAGCTCTTCAATGCCGGGAACTTCATCTGCGGTCCCGGCTTGGGCGGGTTTTACGGCTTGTTCCTGCGCGCCAAGCAGTTTTATGCTTCTGGCGACGACCTCCGTTGCCCACTTCCTTACTCCGCTTTCATTCTCAAAGGTCCTGACCTGTATGCGCCCTTCCACAAGCGCGGTTTTGCCTTTTTTAAGAGATTGCCCGCAAATTTCCGCAAGGCGCCTCCATGCTACTATATCTATATAATCGACTTGTTTCGGCGCGCCTTCCTGAACGAACCTGTCAACCGCAAGCTGAAACTTGGCGACTTGCACGCCTTCCACTGTAAAACGAACCTCCGGATCATTGGTCAAGTTCCCGACAAGTATTATCCTGTTTAAGTTGGCCATTTATGCGGACGCTTCCTCTTGATTGGGCTCTGTCGAAGGGATGGGCGGCATGATCATTGATGGTTCGATCTCGACTTTCTCTTCTTTAGGTTCTGGCTGCGCTGGTCTTGAGCATATCACGGAATATCTTATGATCTCCTCAGAAACATCCAAAAGCGATCTAAGCTCATTCGGCGTTGCGCCTTCGCCGTTAAAATTTATAAGCACGTAATAACCTTCTGTTGCTTTTTTTGCTTTTTTCACCTGCGAAGCAAGTTTTCTCATTCCCCATTTCGCAGTGATCACGTCAACGCCGCCGGAATCCTTTATTTTTTTCTCAAATTTTGAAACGGACACATCGATCTTGTCTTCCGTTACGGCCGGATTAAAAATTATTATCGCTTCATATGGTTTCAAAATGAACCCTCCTCGATCATTAGGTCAACAACGGGAAAGTATACCATATCCTCCCCCTGTTTGGCAACCCGCGGTTTGACTGTCTCAAAAAACTATGGTATTATAACCAAAACGGAGGAGTATTTTGTACCTAAAAAACCTCTCGCTAAGGGGATTTAAAACTTTTGCCGATAAAACGGTTATCGAGTTCAATCCCCCTGGCAGCATAACAGCGATCGTAGGGCCCAATGGCTGCGGAAAAAGCAACTTAGTGGACGCGATCAGATGGGTCCTTGGGGAGCAGAATCCAAAGGAACTTAGAAGCTCTGCTCTGGAGGAGGTCATTTTTGCCGGCTCCTCTGCCAGAAAACCCCTCTCTCTCGCGGAAGTATCGATCGACCTCGACAACACCGACAACAAGATAAAGACCGAGTTCGCGGAGCTTTCCATAAAACGCAGGACTTTCCGTTCAGGGGAAAGCGAATTCTTCATTAACAAGGCGAATTGCCGTCTTAAGGACATCAGGGATATTTTCCTTGATACCGGGCTTGGGGCGGGTTCGTATTCAATAATCAGCCAGGGACGCGTTGATGCGGTGCTTTCCTCTAAACCCGAGGAGCGAAGGGAAATATTCGAAGAAGCCGCAAAAATAAATAAATATAAATTCAGGAAGACCGCGGCAGAGAGAAAACTGATCTCCACGGAACAGAACATGCTCCGTATTGCGGACCTGAAAAGCGAGATATCCAATCAGCTATCCGTGCTTGAAGAACAATCGAAGAAGGCGGCCCAGTTCAAGGAACTCAAGGAAAAGTTGAAGGTCCTGGAAGTGGGGCTTTCAAAGAGGCAGCTCACCAATATAACGGAAAAGAAAAGGGTTATCGACGAAAAGATATCCGCCCTTAAGTCACAAATGGAACTTGGGCTGAACATGACCCAGCAGTATGAAGCCGAGAAAGCCTTAAAAAAGGAAACATT
Source organism: bacterium (assembly GCA_043820455.1). Taxonomy (GTDB): domain Bacteria; phylum Margulisbacteria; class WOR-1; order CAVSGV01; family CAVSGV01; genus JBDRDU01. Next base: position 9,972 of record JBDRDU010000054.1, read on the forward strand.
AAGGTCCCTGCAGGAAGAAATAGAAGGGCTGCGCCTCTCGGTAAGTCAGGCAAAGCTTTTATATGAAGAGAATAAGAGCTCTATCCTTCTCGAGAATGAAAAGAAAAGGAATCTTGAAGAAAGGATAGCAGAAGCAAAGGCGCGTTTTGATGAGCTTTCCTTAAAACTTGTTTCACTGAAAAACAAGGAAAAGGAGCTCGAGCAGGAGCTTGTATCCTCGCAAGATACGCTGAAGCATGCGTCAGAGGAGCTCGCAAGGTCAGAAGAAAGCGTTGGGCGCGTAAGGATAGAGCAGGAAAAACTCGAGGGGAACGCCTCTGAGCTTAAATCCGCCATCCTGGAAAAAGAAGGCGCCCTGTCCCATGAACGCAACAGATTCATTGAACTTGAAAGCAACCTTAGGCTCGCCAAAGAAGAGCTGCGGCATGATGAAGAGCTGATAAAAAAACTTACAAAAGAAAAACAGGAATTATCTGAAAAACTTGAGCAGCTTAATGTCCGCTCCAGCTCCCTTGACAGCAAACTCAAGAGCAGCGAAAGTAATATTGAGTTTACCGCTTCCACTGAAACACTTAAGGCATCTTTCTGCGGCGCCCACGGGCTTGCAGCCAAGCTGGCAAGCGACGGCAAAGCTTATGAGATCGGCATGGAACTGATATACGGGCCCGATATTAAGATCAAAAATGTCACCTTGAACGATGAGCTTATCCTGTCCGACGGGACGATATCCGGCGGGACCCTTAAGGAAAAGGTCTCTCAGGTCATCGCCAAAGAAAGGGAAATAGAGACCGTTATCGAACAGGCCAAGGTCAACCATGAAGCACAGTCCAAGGACCTTGAATTAAAGAATATCACCGAGGAGCTTGAGCTTGCGCAAAGAAGCCTGGCAGCAAGGGGAAAAGAGCTTGAAGATATATCCGCGAAAAAGACTTCCCTTTCGAAAAGCATTGCATCCCTTGAAGTTGAGAACAAGACATTCAACGAAAAGCTTGTTAAGGCAAGTGAGGCGCTCAGCAGTATAATAAAGGAAAAAGAGAAGCTTCTTTCGGATTATGCCGGGAGCATGGCAAGGCACGCAGGCATCGCGTCAAGAACAGAAAATCTATTAAATGAAAAAGAGAAAATAAAGTCTGAAACATCTTCCATTAATGATTACCTCAGCGGCAGGCAAAAAGAAGAGATGGAGGCAAGGCTGATCCAGGCGACCGGCCGGATAAAGGTGCTTGAAGCCTCCCTGCCGAAGATCACCGAAGAGGAAAAGGAACTGGAAAAAAAGCTTCCTTTGAAGCTGCAGGATAAATCCAAACTGGAGTCGGAAATCGAAGCGGTGGAGAAACGCCTGGCCGGAGGAACAAGCGAGGACAGGATCACAAGGGACGCCCTTTCAAAAGAAGAGGTCGCGCTGGCAAAACTGGAAGGTGAATTGATATCAATAAGCGAGAAAATGTTGAACGATTACTCGATGACCGTTGAAAATGTCCTATCGAGCGATATTGGGATCCCGCCTGCGACCAAGGCAAAAGAAGAAGCGGAACAATTGAGGATGTCCATCTCCGAGCTTGGCCCCGTGAACCTTTTGGCCACGGAGGAATTCGAAAAAGCGCGTGAAAGGTTCAATTTTATTGATGCTCAGTTCAACGATCTGACGATGGCAAGAGAGAACCTCTCGAACCTTATAAAAGAACTGGATGAAAAGGCAAGAGAGGACTTCATAGAAACGATGAAAGTGATCAATCGGAACTTCTCTGAGATATTCGCGACGCTGTTCGAAGGAGGAGAGGCCAAGCTGGTAACTCCGGAGGGAGAGGATATCCTTGAGGGCGGGATCGAGATAATCGCCCGTCCTGGAGGAAAAAAATGGCTTAATCTCTCCGCAATGTCCGGCGGCGAAAGGGCCCTAACGGCAATAGCATTGCTGTTCGCCCTGCTGAAAACCCATCCAAGCCCGTTCTGCCTTATGGATGAAGCGGATTCCGCGCTTGATGAAGCGAATGTCTACAGGTTCACGAAACTGCTGAAGGAATTTTCAATGCAAACGCAAGTCGTGCTTATAACCCACAATAAACAAACAATGGAGATCGCAGACACTATGTACGGGATCACAATGGAAGAACCCGGCATTTCAAAGGTCGTATCTGTAAAGTTAGCAAAGGCCGCCTGATGTTCAGAGTAATCATATTGCTGATGTTTATTCTTACTGCTGCCCCAGCTTTTTCTCAGGTCAAGCTTAACTCCACTAATAACGGCAAAACTTTGTGGCAAAAGAACGGGGTCGTGATAAATGATTCCCAAGGGAGGAGCGTACGGCAAAACGCAAGGTCTGTAACTTTGGACGACAATACTTCCATAATAGTTTGGGAAGATGAGAGGAACGGATTGTTGGATATTTATGCACAAAAATTTGACAGCAACGGCACTAAGCTCTGGGGGAAAAACGGCATTGGCATATGCGAATCTCCGAAAAACCAAACCTTCCCACAGATCATAAGTGATGGAAGATCGGTAATAATCACCTGGCAGGATTACAGGAACGGGAATGCCGATATATACGCTCAGAAGATGAATTTGAGCGGCAGTACGATCTGGGATAAAGACGGCGTTCCAATATGCAGGAACATAACAAACCAGCTGGCGCCTCAGCTCGCCAGCGACACTGCCGGCGGCGCCATTATCACCTGGTATGACTACAGGTCGGGAAAGGGTGAAGACATTTATGCCCAGAAGATCAGCAAGACAGGTTCTGCCGAATGGGATGCCGACGGGATCCCTGTATGCGCCGAGACAGGAACACAATGGTACCCAAAGATAATCCCCGACGGATCCGGAGGAGCGATCATATGCTGGGACGACAAAAGAAGCGACTATTATGACATTTATGCCCAAAGACTTGATGTAAAGGGCAATGCGGTCTGGCAATTGAATGGAATCCCGATCTGCACGGCGCCGGAAAACCAGGAATACAGCCAAATAGCTTCTTGCGAAAAAGATACTTTTGCCCTTACCTGGCAGGACTACAGGAACAGGAATGCCGACGTGTATGCCCAGAAAATAAATCTGGACGGAAGGGTCCTCTGGAAAACAAACGGAGAAATAGTCTGCACTGTTGCCGGAAATCAGGAAAAACCGCAAATTGTGGAGGGGAAAGACCCCGTGATCGTATGGACCGACTTCAGGAACGGCACTGGAAATTCGGACATATTCTGCCAAAAAATGTCATCGGCGGGGAAGCCTCTGTGGGACCCTTACGGTGTTCCAGTATGTGAAGCTTCCGGAAATCAAGTGAACCCAAAAGCTGTTTCCGATGGTAACGGGGGCGCAATAATCGCATGGCAGGACCAAAGAAGCTCAGCATCAGGTATATTCGCGAGAAGAGTGAACAATGATGGCAAGGCCTTATGGTCGCCTGACGGGAAAACCGTTTGCAGCACATCCTATAGTGCGGAATTCCCTCAAATGTCAATATCCAAGAACGGGATTTCAACAATAACATGGCAGGATAAAAGGAACGGCGGATTGGGCGTGTACGCTCAAGTATTAAGTCTGAACGGCACGGAATTATGCAAGGATAACGGCGCAGAGGTGGTCTTTAATTTTGGTTCCGTAACACAACAAAAGCAGAAGATCACAAGAACAGGCAAGGAAGAATATCTGATCGTTTGGGAAGATTACAGGAACGGTTATTCGAACATTTACGCGCAAAAGATCAACAACAACGGAAAGATTTTGTGGACGAGGGAGGGTCTCAGGGTATGCAGCTGGGATAGCAACCAATATAATCCTGAACTGGTCAGCGACGACGCTGGAGGAGCGATAATCGTATGGGAAGATACCAGATCAGGTATTTCTCAGATATACGCACAGAGGATGGACCCTTATGGCAATAAACTTTGGGATGAAGGTGGCATACAGATATGCCAGGCGGATGGAACGGAAATAAACCCGAAATTAACGAAAGATCTGAACGGCGGGGCAATGGTTGCTTGGCAGGATTCTAGGAGAAGAGAAGGGCTTTACAATATTTACGCACAGAGAATAGGCAAGGACGGCGCCTTGCTCTGGAGGGCGGACGGCGTGGCCGCCAAGAGCAGTGAAGGAGCTCAAATGAACCTTGATATCAATTCCGACGATGAAGATGGAGCTATCATAACATGGGTAGAATACAGAAGGAATTTGAATACTCCGGATATCTACGCACAGAGGATAAACAAAAGCGGAAATATCCTGTGGACAAATGCAGGGCTTGCAGTGTGCAGGGCGCCGGAATCACAAAAAAATCCAAAGATCGTCACAGGTAATTCAATAATAGTCGCCTGGGAAGACAGCGGCGGCGGCAATTATGACATTTACGCGCAAAAATTGAACAAAGACGGAACAATTGCATGGACTTATGACGGCGTACCGGTATGCACCGCGCAGTTCACTCAGCATGAACCAAAGTTGATCCTGTCGAGCGATGGCGGAGCCATCTTTACCTGGGAGGATTACAGGAAAGCTAACTGGGATATTTTTGCCCAGAGGATCGATCCTGATGGGAATCAAAAATGGGCCAAGGATGGCATTGAAGTATGTACCACTCCCGGCACACAATATGCTCCTCAGTTGGTAAAAAGCAGAAGATTGTCAACAATAATCGTATGGGAAGATTACAGGAACAACGAGAGTTATAATATTTATGCCCAAAAGCTTTCTGACGCTGGTGAAGCGCTTTGGGAAAAGGATGGTGTATCGGTATGTGTAACGGAAGGCGGGGCCAGGAACCCGCAATTAGCGGATGACGGAAAGAACGGAGCGGTCATCATCTGGACAGATTATAGATACGGCAGCTATGATATTTACGCGCAAAGAATAAATGAAATCGAAAAGGAATGATCTTTTACTGAATCCGCTGAATTCCTCTTCGCTGTGCCGGCTCCTATAATCCAGCAGCTTTCCTCAGGATCTTGGCCTTATCCGTCTTTTCCCAGGTCAGATCAAGGTCGGCCCTGCCAAAGTGACCGTATGCGGCAACTTGTTTGAATATTGGCCTTCTTAAATTAAGCTCCTTTATTATTATGCCGGGCCTGAAATCAAAATGTTCCATTATGATCTCGTTTATCTTCTCATCTGCGATATTTCCAGTGCCGAAAGTATTGACAGATACTGAAAGCGGTTTTGCAACACCTATGGCATATGCAACCTGTACTTCGCATTTACCGGCAAGTCCCGCGGCAACAACGTTTTTTGCCACATATCTCATGATGTAAGACCCCGACCTGTCGACTTTTGTCGGGTCCTTTCCGGAGAAGCATCCGCCGCCATGGCGCGCGCTTCCACCGTAAGTATCAATGATTATTTTTCTTCCCGTAAGCCCGGTGTCGCCCTGAGGTCCTCCGATAACGAACCTTCCGGTAGGATTAACATAATATTTTGTTCTCTTATCAAGGTACTTTTCCGGGATCACGTGTTTTATTACATGCTTTATGATGTCGCTTTTTATCTTTTCATGTTTAACATGAGGATCATGCTGCGCCGCGATCAAAGCACTGTCCACCCTTATCGGCTTATCTCCTTCATATTCGATCGTTACTTGCGATTTTCCATCCGGTCTTAGATAAGGGAACATGCCTTTTTTCCTCACATAAGCCAATCTTCTGGCAAGCTTATGAGCGAGCATTATCGGCATCGGCATCAGTTCCGGCGTTTCGTCGGATGCGTAACCGAACATAAGTCCCTGGTCCCCTGCCCCAAGAGCTTCGAGGTTTTCGTGGACCACTTCCCCATCTTTTGTTTCAAGGCTTTTATCCACTCCCATCGCGATGTCTTTTGACTGCTCCTTTATCGAAACAAGGACACCGCACGTTTCATAATCAAAACCTATCTCCCTGCTTACATATCCGATATCCTTTATGGTATTCCTCACTATTTTCTGTATATCAACGTAACAACCCGTGGTTATTTCGCCGGCAACCACAACAAGGCCGTTCGTGGTGAATGATTCGCAGGCCACACGTGCCGGCGGGTCCTTCGCTATTATCGCATCGAGGACGGCATCGGATATCTGGTCACACATTTTGTCCGGATGCCCCTCCGTAACTGACTCTGAAGTAAATAGAAACCTGTTCTTTGCCAAAGTCATCGCCTCCTGCTTATTTGCTGATTGGATCATGGGACAAAGACGGGAAAAAAATTGAAGAAAGTATAACATCGATATGCTAAAATGTCCATGTGGGAAATTTAAGCGAACATTTTAATCACCAGGATTTTTTCTGCGGGTGCGAAGCATGCAGGACCATTAAGGAATATAAGATACATCTGGGCCTGGTGGGCGTGCTTGAGGCGCTCGTCGTCAAACTGAACAAGCCTGTAAAGATAAAAATGGCCTACAGGTGCGAGGCGGAGAACGAAAGGCTTGGGGGCGGAAGGAAAAGCTTCCATTTAAAAGGCAAAGCCGTACATGTATATGTGGACGGAATAAAGCCCCAGGACCTGTTCAAGCATATCAGGGAGATGGAAGATGTAAAAGGGATCGGGCTGAACCTGGAAGAAGGAACGGTGCACATTGACATGCGCAATATGCCGGAAAGGGAAGAATGGGTAAAGGAAAAAGGCAAGTATATTCCTCTCACCCCTGACAAGAAGCATAACTACGGGCTCGAATAAATGAAATCCTTTGTTGAATCTTTCCATTCCTACATTAAGTTGGAACTTAATCTGTCCCCTCATACTGTCCTTGCATACATAAGGGACATCAACCAGTTCCTCGGTTTTGTTAAAAGCAAAGGTTCGCTCTTTGAGATCCCGCAAAGGATCGACCCTGCATTTGCCAGAAACTATCTCCGCTGGCTTGAGCTGAAAGGCTTTTCAAAAAAATCTATCGCGAGGAAAATATCATCCTGCAGATCATTTTTTAGGTACCTTTTCCGTGAAGGCAAGATCAAATTGAACCCTTTCGAACGCATATTGACCCCCAAGCTCGGAAAAAGACTGCCCTCTTTCCTGTACCCTGAAGAGGTAATCAAATTTTTGAATGCGGTCGATCTCAAGCTTAAGAACGGCCTCCGCGATTTTGCTATCCTTGAACTCATTTATGCCTCAGGAATGAGGGTTGGAGAGGTCTCCAAGTTAAGGATAGACGATGTCGATCTCGACAGCGGAGAAGTTCTCGTTCATGGAAAGGGGGACAAGGAAAGGGTCGTTCTGATAGGCTCCCACGCGATCTCCGCGATAAAACGACATCTTGATGTCCGCAAGATCCGTTCAAATGACGATAAAACACTGTTCCTCGGCCGCGCCGGAACAAAGCTGACAAGCAGGTCGATCGAGAGGATGGTAAGAAAATACGCCAGGAAGGCGGGAATTGAAAAACGCGTGACGCCTCATACTTTAAGGCATTCGTTCGCGACGCATCTCTTGAGCGGCGGCGCTGATCTGAAAATAGTGCAGGAACTTCTGGGCCATTCTTCCCTGTCAACGACGCAGATATACACCCATATTACCAAGGAAAAGCTTAAATCTATATACGACAAGGCGCATCCAAGGGCTAAGTAAAGACACTTTTTTTTCTTTCGGCTTGACAACCCCTTAAGGCGACCCTATAATCACCTTTTGTTTTATGAAAATCGATGTTTCTGATCTCCTTAAGAGCTTCGGGGCTGAAATTAAAATTGACAGAAGCGAAACCCTATCCTTCCCGCCTGCCCGCTCCGATGCGAGGCGAGTAAGCGGTGCGGATAAGGAAGACGCCCTGAACTTAACATCCCCGGTCAATGTTAAGCTGAAACTGACGAATACAGGAAATGCGATTTTAGTTTCCGGGACGCTTAAAACCGAGGTAAAGCTGTCTTGCTGCCGGTGCTTGAAGGATTTCAACTATCCGGTCAACATAAAAATAGAAGAAGAATACGGCAAGCAGGCCCAGGTACTTCCAGGCTCGAAAAGCGAAGAGATCGAGCTTAAGGAAAAAGATTTCATCTTTGAGATAGGCAAAGATAACATAATAGACCTGGATGAAGCTATCAGGCAGAATATCATAGTGGCTCTCCCGATAAAGCCATTATGCAACAAAGCCTGTAAGCTGCCGGAAGTAGCCGGATCAAGCATAAAAAAGATCGATCCAAGGCTTGCAAAGCTTAAGACAATAAGATTGTCAGGAGGTAAATAAAATGCCGGTACCCAAAAAAAGACATTCGAACACGAGGACGCGCACGAGGCGCGCCAATTGGAAGCTTAAACCCATGAACTTCGCGGATTGCCCGCAATGTCATTCAAAGATCCTTTCGCATCATGCCTGCCCAGTTTGCGGCACATATCAGGGAAGAATGGTGTTGAAGATCGAGACGGAAGAAAAGAAGAAATCTGCCAAAGGCAAAGCTCCGGCAGACAAAGCCCCTGCCGGCAAAGAGGAGAATCCTAAATCTTGATCCGCATAGCGCTGGATGCAATGGGGGGAGATTTCGCCCCGGCAGAAACAGTGAAAGGCGCGGTTGACGCAGCGGCAGGCAACCCCAACCTGGAGATCATACTTGTCGGCCGGCAGGATAAAATATCAAGAGAGCTTAAGCGCTACAAAAACACAAAAAACATCTCCATTTTCAACGCGACCGAAGTCATAGAAACCAGCGAGCCACCCGTCCAGGCAATAAAGCAGAAAAAAGATTCCTCAATAAATGTCGCTGTATCCCTTGTAAAAGAAGGGAAAGCGGACGCTGTCGTTTCCGCCGGGAACACAGGAGCATTGATGGCATCGGCCCTTTTTGGGCTGGGAAGAATATCCGGAATAGAGCGGCCGGCCATTGCCTCTAAATTTCCGACCAAAAAAGGCCATGCCCTTCTCCTTGACATGGGCGCGAACGTGGACTGCAAACCCAAACATCTCGTTCAATTCGCAAAAATGGGAAGCATCTACTCAAAATATGTCCTGCATGCCGATGATCCGAAGGTCGGCCTTCTCAATATCGGAGAAGAACCGGAAAAAGGCAATGAACTGACGACTTCAACATATCCGTTGCTTAAAGAAGCTGGGATCAATTTTATTGGCATGGTGGAAAGCAAGGAAATATTCGACGGTGAGGTTGACATTGTTGTCTGCGACGGCTTTATAGGCAACCTTATATTGAAGTTCGGCGAATCGACCGCAGGCTTCTTCTTTGACCTTATAAAAGAGGAATTGTCCAAACACCCCGTCACAAAGCTGGCCGCACTTTTCCTCCTTCCTGCATTCAAGAGGATCGTCAAAAAGGTTGATTATGATGAATTCGGAGGAGCACAGCTTCTCGGCTTGAGCGGAGTGGCGGTCAAGGCCCACGGAAGGGCAAAGGCAAAAGCAATAAAGAACTCGATAAGGGTCGCGGCCGAGTCCGTTGAAGGGCGGGTCGTGGAATATATCTCAAAAGTCGAGGTATCCTAGGTGAAAAGAGCGAAAATAATCGGCACCGGCTCTTATGTTCCAAAGAAGGTACTGACTAATTTTGACCTTGAAAAAATAGTGGACACGTCCGATGAATGGATAAGGGAGCGGACCGGGATACGGGAGCGAAGGATAGCAGCAGACGGCGAAGCGACTTCCGATCTTGCGCTTGAAGCAGCGCGCAGGGCCATTGAGTCCGCAAAGATCGATCCGAAAGAGCTTGAACTGATAATCGTCGGCACTTCATCCCCCGACATGCTCTTCCCCTCCACCGCATGCATAATTCAGGACAAGATTGGGGCCGTCAATGCGGCCGCATTCGACGTTTCAGCAGCATGTTCGGGATTCAATTACGCCCTGGCAGCTGCAGCAAGCTTCATTGAATCCGGCTTATATAATAATGTATTGGTCATAGGCGCCGATACTCTGGCCAAATACCTGGATTGGACCGACAGGAACACATGCATACTGTTCGGGGACGGAGCCGGAGCAGCGATACTTAAGGGCTCTGCCGACGGAAGCGGCATACTTGCAAGCCATCTTGGAGCTGAAGGAAGCGGAGGGAAATATCTGATAATGCCCGGCGGAGGAAGCAGGGACCCGGAAGCAAAAAAAAGGTTCATCTGGATGGATGGAAAGGAAGTTTTCAGGTTTGCCGCGAAGGTCCTTCCGAAATGCGTCAAAGCAGTGCTTGAGAAGGCAAAATTAAAAATTGAGGATGTTTCCCTCCTCATTCCGCATCAAGCTAACATAAGAATAATCGATTTTGCACTGAAAAATTTGGGCTTGTCAAAGAATAAGGTATATGTTAATCTCGACCGGTACGGAAACACCTCGGCAGCATCAATCCCCATAGCGCTCGACGAAGCGTTAAAAGAAGGACGGATAAAAAAAGGGGACATTGTTGCTCTCGCAGGGTTCGGAGCGGGGCTGACATACGGCGCTAACATCGTAAAATGGTAGGAGGTAGGTAAAATGGACTACGGATTTACGGAAGAACAAAAAATGATCCGAGAGCTTGCAAGGAAGATAGCTATCGAAAAAGCGCTTCCATTGAGAGTGGAATTGGACGAAACCGGGGAATTTCCCTGGCAAGTGGTAAAGGCCCTCGCGGAATCCAACCTCACAGGGATCGGGATCGAGGAAAAATACGGCGGCATTGGCATGGGAACGCTTGAGTACTGCATCACAACGGAAGAGCTCAGCGCTGTATGTGGAGGTATTGCCCTCGCTTTCGCGGCAACCGGCCTTGGAACAATGCCTATCATATTATTCGGTTCAGATGAACAAAAACAAAAATATCTTCCGGATATCGCTTCAGGCAAAAAACTTGCCGCCTTCGGTCTCACCGAGGCGAACGCGGGATCGGATGCCGGAGGAATGCAGACCACGGCAAAGAAAGACGGGGACTATTACATACTTAACGGCACGAAACAGTGGATAACCAACGGCGGCGAGGCGGAGACATATTCCGTGATCGCGATAACCGATAGGACAAAAGGAGCAAGAGGCGCTTCGGCGTTCATTATGGAAAAAGGAATGCCAGGTTTCACCTTCGGCAAAAAAGAGAATAAAATGGGGATCAGGGCGTCGGCCACAAGGGAGCTTGTTTTCCAGGACTGTAAGATCCATAAAAGCCAGCTTCTTGGAAAAGAAGGAATGGGGTTTATTGTTGCCATGAGAACGCTCGACAGGACAAGGCCCGGCATCGCCGCCCAAGCTGTCGGGATAGCCCAGGGAGCTCTCAATGAAGCATTGAAATATTCGAGACAAAGAGAGCAATTCGGCGCCAAGATAAGCACTTTCCAGGCGGTACAGCACATGATGGCCGACATGGCAACGCAGGTAGAGGCGGCAAGATGCCTTGTGTATGCCACGGCAAGGGCGATCGATAAAGGTTCCGAAGAAACATCTAAACTATCCGCGATGTGCAAGCTTTTCGCTTCAGACACGGCAATGAAGGTCACCACCGACGCGGTGCAGATATTAGGCGGCTATGGTTATATGAAGGAATACCCCGTCGAGAAGATGATGAGGGACGCGAAGATCACTCAGATATACGAGGGCACGAACCAAATACAGCGCAATGTTATCGCCCTTGAACTTATTAAGGAGCTGGCAGCCAAGAAGCAGGTCTAAAAAAACTGAAATGAACATCGTTGTCTGCATAAAACAAGTCCCCGGCACAACCCAGGTAAAGATCAACCCAGAAACCAACACCCTGATAAGGGAAGGCGTTGAGAGCATCATCAATCCGTTCGATGAGAACGCCATAGAAGCGGCCCTCCAGCTGCGCGACAAGCACGGCGGAAAAGTTACAGTGATCACCATGGGCCCGCCGCAAGCCGTAAATGCCTTAAAGGATACTATTGCCCTTGGGGTTGACGAAGCGATACTTGTTTCCGACAGGGCTTTTGCGGGTTCGGATACATGGGCAACATCATACACGCTCGCGTCAACGATCAGGAAATTGGGACAGTTCGACCTGGTCATTTGCGGCAAACAGGCAATAGACGGCGATACCGCCCAGGTCGGGCCCGGAGTGGCGGAATTCCTGAAGATCCCGCAGGTCACGTTTGCCGTGGGCGTTGAAATAAATAATGGCGTCATGAAGGTCAACAGGCTCCTTGAAGAAGTAAACGAGATAGTTGAAGTGAAGCTTCCGGCGCTCATAACGGTCGTAAAACAAATGAACATCCCCAGAATGCCTTCCTTTAAAGGCAAGATAAAGGCGAAGAGCGCCGTGATCCCGCAGTGGGGCGCAAAAGACATAAACGCGGAAGAAAAGAATATCGGTCAAAAAGGCTCCCCGACCTCCGTCGTCAGGATATTCACCCCTCCGCCAAAAGGCGGCGGAGAGATCCTTCAAGGTTCTGCGGACGAAACAGTGGATATTCTCGTGAAAAAGTTGAGAGACAGGAAGGTCTGCTGATGGGCATCAGGATAATAAAAGAAAAATGTTTCGGGTGCAAATTATGCGTCCCGACCTGCCCTCTTGGGGCCATAACGGTCGAGAACAAAAAAGCCGTTATCGACCTGGACAAATGCAATCTTTGCGGCGCATGCCCTTCTTCATGCAAATTAAAAGCGATCGAGATAACAAAAGAAGATGTCCATGTTGTCGATAAGAGCTTATATAAAGGCGTTTGGGTATTCGCGGAGCAATACGGCGGTGATGTCCATCCTGTCGTTCTTGAGCTCCTTGGCGAGGGAAGAAAGCTCGCAGAAGATCTTGGCGTGGAATTATGCGCACTGCTCCTCGGGGACGCTGACATTGAGAAAGAAACAAAAGCGCTCACAGAATACGGCGCCGATAAAGTATACGTCGCCGTCTCTCCTGAGCTGAAGCACTATACCACCCTGCCCTACTCCTCGATAATTTCCGACATGATAAGGCAGTATAAGCCTGAGATCGTGCTGTTCGGCGCAACGACCACAGGAAGGGACCTTGCTTCAAGGGTCGCCGCACGCATAAACGCCGGCCTTACGGCTGACTGCACCGGGCTTTCCATAGACAAAGAGACGAAGCTGCTTCAGCAGACACGCCCTGCATTTGGCGGAAATATAATGGCAACCATCATTTGTAAGAACCACAGGCCTCAGATGGCGACCGTAAGACCAAAGGTTTTCAAAAGATCCGCGCCGGATTCTTCAAGAAAAGCGCAGATAATCAAAGTATCTCCAAAGATCGATCAAAATGACCTTCTGGTCAAGATAGTTGACATTATCAAGGACGCAACGGTAAAGGTAAATCTTGCCGAGGCTGAAATAATCGTTTCCGGCGGAAGAGGGCTTCAGGCGCCGGAAAATTTTAAATTGGTCGAGGAGCTTGCGGATGTCATCGGCGGAGCCGTTGGGGCTTCGCGCGCAACAGTTGACGCGGGATGGATATCTTCCCACCATCAGGTCGGGCAGACCGGTAAAACAGTGTGCCCAAAGCTTTATATAGCTGTCGGGATATCCGGAGCGATACAGCATTTGGCCGGTATGGGATCATCCGACATAATAGTCGCGATCAATAAGGACCCTGAGGCACCGATATTCAAGGTAGCCACCTACGGCATCGTGGGCGACCTTTTTGAAGTGGTCCCGAAATTGACAAGAAAACTGAAAGAGGTCAGAGGGTAAGATGGCGAAAATAGCTTTTGTGTTCCCCGGCCAGGGCTCCCAATACGTCGGCATGGGCAAGGACCTTGTGGCAAAATTCAGCTACACGAAAAAATTCTTTGATGAAGCAAATGAAGCCCTGGGTTTTGACCTGTCAAAGCTGTGTTTTGAAGGGCCTGAAGAGGAGCTTAAAAGAACGGAGATCACACAGCCGGCGATCCTGACCGTGTCCGCGATGTGCC
>JBDRDU010000055.1:0-5378 GCA_043820455.1 bacterium
GGGAGGGCAGTTAGTTCAGTGGTAGAATGCTTCGTTGACACCGAAGAGGTCACAGGTTCGATCCCTGTACTGCCCACCATTGTTTTCAGGATATTAGCAGTGTTTTTTTGAGGGCAGCTAAAATCCGTCCCAGTAGGCAAAAATGAATCCTCTACGCTTTTCTCTACTACATTGAGTTAAGAAACCACTGCCGGGCATCAATTTTTAGGTTGAAATTTAGCTTTTGAAGTGATACTATGGGATCTGTTTCGTTTAGCCGACAATTTAACGGAGGAGGTTCGGAATGGATTTAAAGCAGGGTTGGCTCATTATCCCAGCAATAATCGTTTTTTTGGCAATAACTTTCTTTTCAAGCATCCTCAATTTTTATATTGACTGGCTTTGGTTCGAAAGCGTAGACTATTCTTCAGTCTTCTGGACGATCTTTAATGCAAAGGTGTTTTTGTTCCTGGCGGCAGGTTCGCTGATATTTGCTTTCATATATATCAACCTGTTCATTGCCCAAAAGATCGTAAAAAAGATACCGGTTTTCGTAACGGATAACATAATCGATCTTAACGCGAAAGGATTGGATATTAACCTTGATCTTGATCTTATACAAAAATGGATAAACAGGCTCCTTTCTCTGGGTGTGTTCGTGCTGTCCTTTCTGATGGCTTTCGGAACAAAAGACATTTGGAATTTGTATCTGAAGCATATAAATTCAGCTGCTTTCGGCAAGACAGATCCTCTGTTCGGCCGCGATATTGGTTTCTATGTTTTTAACCTGCCTCTCATCAAAGCAGTTTACGGCATCGTCATCACAATACTCGTCCTTACTTTTATCGGCACAGCACTATACTATCTGCTCTATAGAGGGATCGGTTATTCTATTAAAGGGCTTAAGATCGCAAAGCCGGCAAGGCTGCATCTTTCGGTCCTTGCTGCCTTATTCTTTTGCCTCATGGCTTATGGCACAAGGCTTTTGATGTTCAACCTTCTATATTCAAGCAGAGGGATAATATACGGTGCGGGGTTTACAGATATTAATGCCATACTTCCTGTACTCTGGCTTACTTTGTTCCTCAACCTGATAATAGCCGGACTGTTCATCTACAATATATATTCTCATGACCTCAAGCTCCCTTTTTACGGGATAATTGCGCTTCTTTTTATATCTGTGATAGGGAGCGGCATATATGCCGGTATCGTCCAGGGATTATATGTTTCGCCTAACGAGATCGTAAAGGAAAGCCCCTACATTAAACATAACATTGAATTTACAAGGATCGCTTATGGTCTGGATAAGATTGAATCAAAAGAATTCCCCGTAGAAGACAGATTGACAAAGAGAGACCTGGCAAAGAATGAAACAACGGTCCGGAACATCAGGCTCTGGGACCACAGGCCGCTCCTTACAACATATGCGCAGCTTCAGGAAATAAGAACGTACTATAAGTTCGTTGATGTTGACATTGACCGCTACATTATTGACGGAAAGGATACGCAGGTAATGCTCTCGCCGAGAGAGCTTGCATACGAAAAGCTTCCGAGCAGGATATGGATCAACGAGCATCTTACATATACTCACGGCTACGGGGTTGCTTTATCGCCCGTAAACGAAGTGAAGCCGGGAGGATTGCCGGCGCTGCTTGTAAAGGATATCCCGCCTACAACAACAAAAGATCTCAGGATAGAAAGGCCGGAGATATATTACGGCGAGATCGCGAATGATTATGTTTTTGTGGGCACAAAGTCAAAGGAATTTGACTACCCTATGGGGGATAAGAACAGGTATACAGAATACAAAGGAACAGGCGGGATCCCCGTTAATTCCATATGGAGAAAGCTGGGATTCGCTATGAAATTCGCCAACATGAAAATTCTGATGTCATCTGATATAAAAAATGACAGCAGGATAATGATAAACAGAAGAATAGTGCATCGCATCGCCAAAATCGCGCCATTCTTGCGCTATGACAACGATCCGTATATGGTAATTGCCGACGGCAGGCTTTTTTGGATA
The DNA here is from genome assembly GCA_043820455.1 of bacterium. GTDB lineage: Bacteria > Margulisbacteria > WOR-1 > CAVSGV01 > CAVSGV01 > JBDRDU01. The sequence continues at coordinate 2,006 of JBDRDU010000055.1, forward strand.
CTTGACGGATATTCCGTCACAGACAGGTATCCTTATTCAGATCCGACCGACGATATTAATTACATAAGGAACAGCGTAAAAGTTGTCGTGGACGCATACAACGGCAACGTTGACCTTTATGTGAGCGATCCTGACGACCCGATAATAAGAACGTATTCAAAGATATTCCCTGCTTTATTCAAAAACCTGGATGATATGCCGGGCAGCATACGGGCGCATATACGTTATCCTGAAGCCATGTTTAAGTATCAGGTGCATAAATATATGGTCTACCATATGAGCAATCCTCAGGTCTTTTACAATAAAGAGGATGTGTGGGCTATTGCCAAGGAAACTTTTCAGAACGATATCAGAACGATCCCGCCTTATTACACCATAATGAAGCTTCCAGGGGAGAAGAAGGAAGAGTTCCTCCTGATGATACCGTTCACTCCTGTCAGGAAAGACAACATGTCGGCATGGATGTGCGCAAGGTCGGACGGCGGGAACTACGGTAAATTAATGGTTTACCGCTTTCCGAAAGACAAGCTTGTCTACGGTCCCCTGCAGATAGAAGCGAGGATCGATCAGGACCCGGAGATCTCAAAGCAATTATCTCTATGGGGGCAAAGAGGATCGAGCGTTATCAGAGGCAACACTTTGGTCATTCCCATAGAGGATTCACTGCTTTACGTTGAACCGTTGTATCTGAAAGCGGAAAGAGGGCAGCTCCCGGAATTGAAGCGGGTCATTGTCGCGTTCGGGGATGCTATTGCCATGGAGGAAACGCTGGAAGGATCACTTAATGTGATATTTGGCAGCGGGGCATACAAAAAAACGAAAGCTGCCGATATCTTTGACGATAAAAGCGATCTGGTCAGAAAAGCGAACGAACATTATCAGAACGCCCTAAGGTATCAAAAGGATGGCGATTGGGCGAAGTACGGGGAAGAGCTGAAGACATTGGGGGAAATGCTAAATAAATTAAATAAGTAACAGGCAATTAGTGCTCCTTGCCAACACATTTTAAGTGCTTTAAGTGTATTAGGTTCTTCCCCAAAACATTTGTAATATATGCCTGATGCAGTATAATAAAATCATGGAGATCATGAAGAATATATTGGATCACGACGCATTTTTTTCGCTTGTTATGATACTGATCGCGTGTTTTGCCAGCGTAATTATTTATCTGGTCATAGCCTTTTTATTGACCCGCATGCACAAAAAAACCATTTTTAATAGACTGGAAATATCCCCCGTTCGCCTAAAAGCTCCTTTGCGTTCATTGGTTCCGGCCGGATGTCTTCTGTTCATTACGCCGGTACTTAGATTTACAGGGGACCTCTGGGGTTTTGTTACGAGCATTGTCAGCATATGGTTCATAGCCTCTATTAGCTGGCTTTTAATAAGTATCGTACACACATTACGAGAAAGCTTTTTAAGCCTGTACGATATCAAGTCTCCGGACAATCGAAAGGCACGGAGCATATACACACAGGTTAAGGTCATAGAAAATATTGTTATCATTCTCATTGTATTTTTGACCATTGTCTTTATCTTAATGAGTTTTGAGGAAGTGCGGCAGATAGGCACAGGCCTTTTAGCGTCAGCGGGGATCTTGGGCATGATCCTGGGATTTGCTGCACAAAAAACTCTTACCAACCTTATCGCCGGCATTCAAATTGCGTTTGCCCAGCCGATCCGACTGGATGACGTGGTCATAGTTGAGAACGAATGGGGATGGATAGAAGATATCACTCTCACCTACGTGGTGGTGCGCGTCTGGGACCTACGGCGACTGGTGATCCCGATATCATATTTCATAGAAAAACCGTTCCAAAACTGGACAAGAGTATCGGCAGACATCCTCGGTTCGGTTTTTTTGTATGCTGATTATACCGTGCCGGTAGATAAGATCCGGGCGGAGCTAACCCATATTTTAGAGAACAGCCCTCGTTGGGACAAAAAAGTAAATGTATTACAGGTTACCGAAGCCAAAGAACAAACCGTTGAAATCCGTGCTTTGATGAGCGCCGCGGATTCATCAACTGCCTGGGATCTGCGCTGCGAGGTGCGAGAAAAATTGTTGACATTCCTTCAGAAGAATTTCCCCGAAAGCCTTCCCAAAACACGCATCGAGCTTAACAAGGAAACACTTAAATAGGCCAAGGCCTGTATATACTATTCCCCCAACTATAAAATACTATGCAGGATCAATAAACCACCATCCAACATGGCAGCTTGATAGAAGTGTTGTAATGGAAGGCATATTTCGTACCTCTTGTGCCTTCCAGGAATGATATAATAATTTCAATGAAAAATCTTACAATATGCATGATACTTTTATTCCTGTATTCAGCAGCAGTTTTCGCCACGGAAGTATCCACCGTTTTGCAGGGCACTTTCGGACTCCAGTTTATTGGCGGCATAAATCAAAGCAGCATTCTTTCAACTGACATCAATTATAACTATAATGAGAAATGGGACCACGAATGGACATTCGGTCTTCAGTCGGATTTCCAGAGGATAAGGAACGAGGAAGCGATATCGAAGCATATGGCAAGTCTCCGGTACGGTAGGAGTATCAATAAAGTCCTGTATTCTTTTACCATGCTGGATATGGAGAACGACCGGCTGCGGGATCTTGACTTTAGGCAGGGCCTTGCCATAGGATTGGGCTGCTGGTTCATTGACACAGAAGATAATAAGCTCTTGGCTGAAATAGCCTGCGGGTTATATTCGGACCGGTCAACCATGGAGGCGGTTAAGCAGTATTATCCGCTTCAGTTCAGGGAGGATCTTAAAACAAAGCTGGCAGATAACATCTGTTTTAACCAGGAGTTTTTTTTCACGCAGCTTTATCAGGGATCCCGTTATATATTTGACATAAGAATAGAGAGCATCATAAGCCTGCAGTGGGGACTTGCCGTGAATGCGAACTACGATCTAGTAACATATGATAGTGGCATACGGCAGGAGGACACTAAATTCCTCGTGGAGCTGATATTTAAATTCGCCTCAAACTTTTCGAAGTAGAGAGTTTGTATCCGTACCGCGCCTCGTAGAATTTTTTAACCGTATATTATGATGAGCATAAATACAAGCAATATTACTATGGCCAGCATAATGATGTGATGTTTTTTCATATACTTACCGCCTCTATAAGAATTATACGCCTTCATATTGTTTAAGCAAGGCTAGAGGCGATCTCTGTCGGAGGCATTTTTGTGCTTATCATCGTCAAACTTTTTGTCTGGTAAATCCTCTACATAATTCTCTACATCTCAAACGTATTTCAGCACTTTTTAACGCTTTCTAACATCATCTAACTACACGAAGAGAATGCTTGATCTTATAGCTAATATCGCATTATTCCTGATATAATAAGAATTAT
>JBDRDU010000056.1:0-2173 GCA_043820455.1 bacterium
ACCGAAGCAATGAATATTTCAAACCATGTAAGCCCCAGAAGATATCCTGCTACACAGCCTGTCCATACGCCTGTGCCAGGAAGAGGTGTTGCAATGAAAAGCATAAGACCGATGGTCTCATATTTTTCGATGATCCCGCTCTTTGCCCGGGTCCTTGCGAACAGCCACAAAAAGAACCTGTCCCAAAAAGGGTTCTTCCGCAGGATTTTGGTAAGCGTGTTCAATGACCAGAGTACAGGTAAAACAGGAAGAACACTTCCCATAACGCAAAGAAGTATATTCTTCAGCGCAGGCAGCCCATATGCTATACCAAGGAGAATGGCCCCCCTGACCTCTATAATCGGAGTGGCGGCAAGTGTGACAACAAGAAGTTCTTTCATTTTTTAGCGAGCCAGCTCATCATCTTGCGAAGTTGTGCCCCGACCTTTTCTATCAGATGCTCTTTGTCGCGTTTCATCAGGGCGTTGAAAACGGGTCTTCCTGCCTGGTTTTCCGAGATCCATTCCTTGGCAAAAGAGCCGTTCTGTATGCGGCTTAGCGCGTATGACATCCTTGACCTGACAGAATCGTCTATAATGTAGGGTCCGACAGTAATGTCGCCGTATTTCGCAGTATTGCTTATTGCATCCCTCATTCCAGAGATTCCTTTTTCATACATAAGATCAACTATCAGCTTTAATTCGTGCATACATTCAAAATACGCGATCTCCGGCTGATAGCCGGCGTTCACAAGTATCTCAAACCCGGATTTGACCAGAGCGGTTGCTCCCCCGCAAAGAACGCACTGCTCGCCGAAAAGGTCTGTTTCAGTTTCTTCTTTGAAAGTTGTTTCAAGGACGCCGGCCCTTGTTGCGCCGATCCCTTTAGCATATGCAAGCGCGACCTCTTTTGCACGTCCTGAAGCGTCCTGTCCTACAGCGAATATTGCAGGAACCCCGCTCCCTTCAGTATAAAGTTTTCTCACAAGCGGGCCAGGCCCCTTCGGGGCTACCATTATCACATCAACGTCGGATGGGGGCAGGATCTGGCTGAAATGGATATTAAAGCCGTGAGAGAACATCAGAGTTTTTCCTTTTATCATGTTCTTGGCGATGAACTGTTTGTAAATGCTTCCTTGAAGCTCGTCCGGCACCAGCATTTGAATGATATCCGCCTGTTTCGACGCTTCTTCTGCCGAGATCGGCTTGAAACCGTCCTTCTTCGCCCTTTCCCAATTGGGGCTCCCTTCCACCTCTGCCACTATCACATTAAGTCCGCTGTCCTTTAAATTCGATCCCTGCGCTCCTCCCTGACTTCCGTACCCGATCATCGCTATGGTCTTTCCCTTTAATACTCCCAGGTCTGCATCTTTTTCATAATATATCTTTGCCATTTTACTTCCCCCTTTCAGCCTCGTCGTCTAGACGGGTTCTTTTTATTCAATCCGCACCAGAGATTTTTGCAGCTTGAGCAGGCTGTTATGCTGTGCACGAAAAACCAGCCCCAAAAGAGCGCAATGAAAACCGCCGTTAGCGCATAATCCTCATAATACAAAAGGAACGGAACTGGGAACATGGCGACCAAAAGCCAGAGGGATGCCAGAACAGCATCGTCAGGATCAAGCGGCCCCTCATGCCTCCCCTTGAACAATCTCTTTGATATCGAACCGCCAAAAATATAACATTCTTTCCCGTAATAAACGCACCTTGTGCAGTAAAGGTATGTATGGGCGAATATCACTCCGACAGAAAAAATAAAATAAATATACGGCAAAAGGGTGTTGTGCACGTACATGGCAAATGTCCCGAATAATACGCATATCATCAGCCCGGGAATGTTCACCCAGCGGTTAACCGTGCAGCTATTCATTCACTCCTCTTTGCAGGGCGATCCTCCCGGTCCTGACCAATTCCTTTATGCCGAATTTTTTCAGCAGTTTTTTTATTCCGTCTATCTTGCTTTCTTCCCCGGTCATTTCGATGGTGACTGCACCTTCGCTGACGTCAATTATCTTGCCCCTGAAAATGTCAACGATCTCAACGATCTCGGGCCGAGTCTTTTCGTTGCAGCTGACCTTAATGAGCATCAGTTCTCTTTCTACTGCGACATCTTTTGGGATATCAAATACTTTAATGACGTCTATCAGCTTGTAAAGCTGCTTTGTTATCTGCTCAAGCACATTGTCATCACCGGA
>JBDRDU010000057.1:0-2270 GCA_043820455.1 bacterium
CAAAGAATATGGGATAAGCACCAAGTTCATCGAACTTGCGGGAGAGGTGAATGACAGGATGCCCGAATATGTCGTTGAACTTGTTCAAGATTCTTTGAACAAGAAGGGAAGATCGATAAAAGGCGCAAATATCGTTATCTATGGCGTTGCGTATAAGAAGGACATAAGCGATCACAGGGAATCTCCGGCGCTTAAGATCATCGAACTTCTGATCAAGAACGAGGCAAAGCTGTCTTATAATGATACTTATGTCCCAAGACTGAGCCTGAACGGCAAAGTGCTCCATTCCAGGGACATAAATGCCATTAAGTCTTGCGATTGCGCAGTAATTGCCACGGACCATTCATATTACGACTATGAGGCGATCGTGAAAAAAGCATTGATAGTGGTTGATACGAGAAATGCCACAAATGGGATAGTTGACCGCTCCAAAAAGATCATTAAATTATAATAAATGGAAAGAATATATTAGGAAAAGGGAGGATGGCAAGAAAATGATAAAAAAAATAAAGAGGGGTATCTGCATATTTGTATTGTTTACTTTTGTGTTGCAGGTCCCGGGTTATGCTCAGATTAGCCTTGATCAGGTTAAGTCTGTTGCTCCGGAATTAATAAAAGAACTTAGCGAAAAGAATAAAACCGAGTCCGCACCTGCGCCAGTGAAAAAAGAAATTGCTCCCCAACAAAAGACATCAATAGAAGAAAGCGAACTATCGCAGATCGAAAAACTGATGGCTGGAACACAAGATGAGAAGGAACAGTCATTGGAACAATTTGGTTACTCGGTTTTTCAGGGCGGACCTTCTTCGTTCGCTCCTGCCGAGAATCAGACGGTAGGGCCGGAATATGTCATCGGGCCGGGGGATTCTTTTACCGTTATCCTGTGGGGGATAAGCGAAGGTTCCTTTCAATTGACAGTGGACAAAGAAGGGAAGATAACTCTGCCAAAGGCCGGGGTAATGGGAGTCGCGGGGCTCCGTTATGGAGAGCTGAAAAATTTTCTTACTCGCGTTCTCGACCCCTATTATCAGAACATAAATCTCAATGTAAGCATGGCAAAGTTAAGGTCGATCAGGATCTATGTTCTGGGGGAAGTTAATCGTCCGGGCAGTTATCTGGTCACTTCCTTGACCGGCGTATTCAACGCCCTTTATGCCTGCGGAGGACCGACGAAAATGGGGACTTTGAGAAAAATAAAGCTGATCCGCCGCGGAAAGACGATCGCTACCACCGACATATATGATTTTCTCCTGAATGGGAATAAATCCGGAGATATGCTTCTGGAAGACGGGGATACGATATTTGTCCCATTGATCGGCAAAGTGGTTGGGATCGCTGGCAATGTATATCGCCCTGCGATCTATGAGATCAATGACGGAGCGTCATTAAAAGATATTTTCTATGTTGCCGGGGGGCTAATGCCTATCAGCTATCTTAACCGCGTGCAGATCCAGAGGGTGGTGGCCAATGAATACAGGACAGTATTGGATATTGATGTTGCCAAAGAACAAATGCAGAACCAGAATCTCCCTCTTAAAAATATGGATGCGGTCAGGGTTTTCCCTATTTATTCCGTGGTTTCCGATGTGGTTTTTCTTGAAGGTGCTGTAAAACAGCCGGGGACTTACCAGTTAAAGCCGGGGATAAAAGTAAAAGACTTGATCGCCTCTGAAGAAAGCCTTGTTCTTGATTATTATCGGAAGCAGGCGGAGCTTGTTTCCGTTGATCCCATTAATGGGGACAAAAAGGTGCGTCCGGTCAATTTAAAGGAACTTTTTGCCGGGGACGAATCACAAAATTACAGATTAAAGCCGCTGGACCGATTGATAGTCCATACTGAAAAGAAAGAAGAACTGAGCGTAATGATCAGCGGCGAAGTAAAAGTGCCGGGAGATTTTGCCATTGAAGATGGAGAAAAGCTGAGTTCGCTTATCGAACGCGCCGGCGGATTCACGGATAAGGCTTATTTATTCGGCGCCGTGTTCACCCGAAGATCGGCGCTGGCTAATCAGCAGAGCAGCCTCAATAAATTGACCGACGAGCTGGAGCGCCGCATCTTGAGCGAGAGTTCGATGAAATTAAATAATCCCGAGGAAGAGCTTATCGTCCAGCAGCGCTACGCCAGGTCAAAGGATCTTCTGGGAAAACTTAAGGAAACCCAGGCCAAGGGAAGGATCATCGTTAAAATGGATACTCCGGAACGATTAAAAGAAACGGCCAACGACATTGTCCTTGAAGACGGCGATTCAATAACCATCCCCCGGATACCT
>JBDRDU010000058.1:0-8154 GCA_043820455.1 bacterium
AGTGGGAATGCCGAAATTTTCCTCATCATTATTGTATTGCAGATGAGCGTCGAACCCCAGGATTTTGCACGCCGAAGCACCTGTGGAATATTTTACTCTCAATGGCCGATAGCTGTTCTGTTCAAAGTAATTGTAATCAGAAGAATCTATAGCCACATCCGCAAGAGCGTGAACGGCAGGCCACAAAAACAGGACAAGTAAAAGAAATCCAGCCCTCCTCCATTTAATAAATTTTTTATTCATCATTATCCCTCCTCCTTCATTAAGGCACATAACTATCTTTTCCGTTATTGCTCAACCAAATCCCAAAATCCGTTATACGAACATAACCATTGCTATCAAGGTCAGCCCTAACATCATATCCGGACTGCCCTAGATCCTTCCCATTGGCCGCCAGCCACAGACCGAAATCTGTGATGCGGATATATTTATCTCCGTTTATATCTCCCGCCCGCAAACTTTGCTTGCCATCGCTCTCTGTATACATCGCGGCAGGATCATTAGTAGGCGTATAAGCTACAAAGTAGTTCGCTTCCAAAGAAGCGGAAACATTCACTATGGTAGTAACCCCTCCAGCAAAAGTGGCTTCGGTACTGGTGATTATGGCAAGGTGATTCGTTCCTGCCTCATAAGTGGAAAGCTTATGTTTTATGACAACATAATAATCCCCTGAAACCGACGGCAGCTCTCCCTCCCCTGTTCCGTATTCATCCAAAGCTATTTCAACTGAAGCAATTCTGGTAACAGCCGTGGCGGCGCTGGTTCCGGATCTTATCTCCGCCACTACCTCTGTAGTTACCTGTTGGCCAGTACTCGTACTATAAAATCCCTGCAGGTACACTTTTAATGAGAGGGTGGCAGTTCCCGCCGAAACACCCTCTGTAGTAAGGGTAGCCGGAACAAAGCCTATCTCCATTATGTAGCTTTCGCCCTCCGATGTTCCCGCCGGGGACGGCTGGCCACCGGCATCGTAGAGTCTGTAATCGGAAGATTCTCCCGTGGCACCGAAAGAATCCATGACATACGGCTCTATGGTATAGCTTCCGCCTGTCATTGCAGATAATTGGCCTTGTGCATATGAAGAACCGGATCCAATAAGGATAATTGAGAGTATTATCGCGCCGAGAAAAACTTTTTTATTTAAGAACATTTTCGGCATTTGTGTCCTTTGATTCTATCAGGAATTTCCCAATTCTACCATAAATTCTTCGAGATGTCAAAGTGAACATGTCGCTTACTTTGTTCCCACACAAAAGTCTCTTCTTACTTTCTTTTGCTTGACCAAAAGAAAGTAACAAAGAAAGGTCAAGGCGGTTTCGAAAGCACCCCGCCGCACGCTCATTCGCTGGACGCTCATTCGCTCCCGCCTTCCCCGCCTCCCGCGAACCCCTTGCCTCCTGAACGTCGGCAAATGCCCTCCCCACCCTCGCTTCGCGACGTCGAAACCGCCTGAAAACCAAATACCCAAAGCCTTAAATTTTAATATGTCTTTTACCTTAGCGAGCAATGTTCGAAGCCGCGAGCCTGAAGGGCGAGTCGGCTGAGTTTTGCGAGCATGGGGTGTCCGCCGGTGGCGGACCGGCATACTTTACATTTTCTTTCGCTGCAGAAAGAAAATGGGCGGGAAAGAAGAAGGGATTTAACTAAAACCAACAAGCTAAACACGGAAGGGCAGAGCCCCTCGTCACGTTCACTTTAGTTTACATAAGGTTAATTATGAGGTTAAGCCGTTGCTATATCCGCTGACGGATCGCAGCTTTCATCTCCCTAACTGCTTCTTCAAGTCCCACAAACACCGCCCTGGCTATTATGGAAAATCCGATATTCAATTCCTCGATCTCTTTGATAGAGGCGATCGGGCCTACGTTATCAAGGGTCAGCCCATGCCCCGCATTCACTTTAAGCCCAAGGGTTTCGGCTAACTTGACGGCCGCCTGAACCTCTTTTAATCTTTTTTTCTTTTCCTCTTGAGTTCTGGCATTGGCATAAAGACCTGTATGTATCTCGATGAACTTGGCGCCTGACTCGGCCGAGGCTTTAATTTGATCGGGAACGGGATCAATGAAAAGACTGACAATGATCCCGGCATCCTGGAGAGTTTTAACAAATGGCTTTAGCTCCGGGAGCTTGGCTTTCGCATCTAACCCGCCTTCGGTCGTAACTTCTTCTCTTTTTTCGGGGACCAGAGTTATGATGTCGGGCTTTACTCGGAGGGCGATCTGTTTTATCTCTTCATTTACCGCCATTTCAAGATCCAGGCGGGGAACGCTTTTCCTTAAAGCATATACGTCATCATCGCGGATGTGCCTGCGGTCTTCTCTCAGATGGACAACGATCCCGTCAGCGCCGCCGGACAAAGCAGCTCTGGCAGCTTCCAGAACATCCGGAAATAGTTCGCGACGAGCCTGCCTGAGAGTGGCAATGTGGTCGATATTTACTCCGAGTTTCACAAGTAGCAATATATTATAGGGAGATTAGTTTGTCAATGGAAGTAAGTTGCCCGGAACCCGCGACTAAACGTCGCGGTTCCAATTAGTTATATCGGTGTAAACAGAATTAGTAGAACCCATGAAATGTAAAAAGGAGCCGAGGCGTTTAGCCTCGGGCTCAGATATTAATAGACCCCTGTTATCTTTGCTATTTTATCCATGATCTCATAATATTCGCTGATCTTCCGGCGCAGATTTTCTTTTTTAGCCAGGCCCATAAAAGCGCCTTCAAGCGCATTTTCCTGGAGCTTTTTATAAATGTCCGATCTGAGCGGGAATATTTTAAGCCTCGATTCTTCTAACTTTTTAAACTCCTCGGATAAAGTTATATTAAAAACTGTGGCATCATCGGTATTTACCGTAACTTTTAAACCCATTTGATCCATTCTGGCAATGGGATGGCTTTTCATCTCTCCGGTATTTCCAAGCAGGACATTGCTGGTCGGGCAAACCTCAAAAACCACATTTTTAAGCGCCGCCAGTTCCCAGGGAGAAACACCTCCAAAGATGGCATAAATCCCATGTCCGACCCTTTTTGCCTCAAAGGCAGTCACCGCGGTGAACACATTGTCCCTGGTCCCCGGCATTTCTCCTGCGTGGAGAGACAAAGGGACCCCGTTCTTTGCGGCTTTCATAATGGCCAGCTGGTATCTCTGATCTTCAGGAGGAAATGGAGCTTCAAAGCCGACCAGGTCCAGCGCGATCTCTATCTGGTCCCCGTATTTTTCTCTGGCGCGGAGAATGGCATCCACGGTCTTTAAGGGATGATCTTCAAACCCTTTTACTGCAACTTTATCTCTATAAATTGAAGGCCTGAGGGAAGATGTAACACCAAATTCTTTTTCTCCCTTTAAAAGGCCGGCTACAATCGCATCTGTTACCTCACCGTAACTTAAACCCTGTCCCGTATGCAAACACGGCGCGAATATGACCTCCCGATGAAATATGCCGTCCAGATACGCGTCTTCCATGGCTTCGTAAGCGATCCTTTCCAGCGCTTCCGGAGTTTGCATCACTACCAGAGGCAGAAGGAATTTATCGGTTAAAAACTCCATAAATTTACTGGGATCCAATTTTTCTCCGGGCTGCATGGAAACGATTTTTCTGATGTCTTCGACCGTATACCCCGCAGGCAGTCTGCCCGAGGTTTTACTGAGATCTATTTTTTGCGTTTTAGATAGATCAAATATGGTTTCCCGCTTTACTGACCCATCCAAATGGTAATGAAGTTCTATTTTAGGCAAGAGTTGTATCATTTTATTACGAGAGTTTTTAGTGTGATCACTTAAAAGCAGAGAAGCCGCGCGGCTTACTTTCCAGTTTTTATCGTTCACATACGGCGCGACCTTTTTCCTCCAGCCGTACGCGCCGTGGAATCCCGCCAGCGTTCTTAATGTCGAGAGAGTATTAACATTTGATATCATACAAGCCTGTCCTTTCTTATTGAGAGCCTTTTACCGCCTCTCCTGCCGTTCTTTTTGTTAGATTTACGTCTTTGTTATACAGCCAAATATTGTATTTCCTTTCCGCTTCCTTTCTAGGATGCGGATATTCATAGATCACATGAACCCCCATGGACAAGCTGTCTTCCGGCCTGCTGTTAGGGATGATGCCTACAAATTTCGCGCCGTTGCTGTAATGAAAATCTCTGACCCCTTCGATATATCTTCCGGTTTTTGGATCTTGTTCGATCAGATACATCTGAACGGCGTTCGTCAGCAGCTTATCAAAGACGGCTTTCCAGTTCATGTCTTTGCGCCAATCCTGTTTCTCTATGCGTTCGATCAGCAATTTCTTAAAAATTTCATCATCTGTCTCCGTGCTATTTTCAAATAAAGCGGTCTTACGCGCGCGATCCACGATCTCTGTTCTTGCATCTTCCGAAAAATAAGAAATAATGCCTTTGGCGGTAAGCATGTGCTTCGGAGCATCCACGGGCTTTCCTTTGACGAGCTTTTTACCTGTAAGGACCTCCAAAAGATAGTCCTTGAATCCGGGGAGAGGGCTTAGTGTCCGGAAGTGCTTTACATTGGGGAATTTTTTCGCCACATATTTAACAGCATTCAGTACCAGCTCTTTCGCGAGTATGCCCCTCATCTTTAGATGCGTGGCCACCGAATAACAATAAACACTGTCGCCTTTGGGATCGCTTATATACCGGCCGTTACCGGTAAATTCCGCAAAGTTTGCCGGTTCGCCTTTCCTTACAAGGCCATAAATGACGCCTGCTATTTTCCCGCCTACAACAACGGTCTTGGCAAGGCCATTTTGTATCCGGTTTTGGAGATTGCCTTCCGTCACGATCGATTTTTCCCAGGTGGAGTCTTTTATCTCTGCCAATCTCTTCATAATATAACCGTTTAAAGAGTTGCTTACCTCTTCTATATTTAGGACATTGTATTTAGCCTTCTCTGTAAGAACATTGCCGGCGATCTGGCTGAGCTTGGGGATCTTATTTTTGAAAGCGTACGTACGAATGCCTTCCACGATGCTTATGAGCGCCTCGTGATACGCTAAATCTCTGAGCGACCTTAAAATAACTTTTTCATCATGGACCTTCAATACCTCGGCTATAAAAGCGTCCATCCCCGCATTAGGCTTAAGGAACGACATGGCAATAACATCATTAGGCGTGTTTATCCCGCTTATAGCGACCGCTACCGCATCGCCGCAAATAATGCCTTTTAAAAGGTTCTTTATGTCCTTCGGGGCTGAATGGTTCTGAAGGATTATTTCAAGGTTCAGGTCAGGAGATACATTATTGAAAGCATCAAATTCGTCCAGGGTGTAATTGTTGACCTTGACCTTTCCGCCGTCAATGATCAGCTTTGTCGGCTCTTTCGAGGTTCCGGGGGCCCCTCTCATATAGTCCCCTATCGCCTTAACTCCCCCGCGCAATCCGACAGCATGCGGCAAGCCAAGAGGGCGGGATATAAGCTTATAAACCCCCTTTGAAACCAGATTGGCGGCCTGCGTTCTCCACCCCACGGCAACAAAAGGATTTGTTACATATGACCCTGTCTTCACGTGCATTTTATTTTCCCCCTTCTATTTTATCGGACCAAACTTAACCTTCTAATTAACATTACTCTTTATTTATCGTGCCGATTTTCTGAAAATTTCACATTATTTTTCTATTTCTGCAATAGCACTTCCGAGGTCTTATTTAAGCTATCCTCATCTTCGACATTCAATATTGTAATGCCTTCAATACCTCCAGCGATCTTTTTGATCATGTTGGACAGGGCTTTTCCCGGTCCCACTTCCACAAAAGTGTTGATCCCTTCAATTCTAATAAGTCTTTCTACGGTTTCCTGCCAACGGACCGGCTCAGCCACCTGCCTGATCAATAATTTTCTAATTTCAGCGGCGGTTTTTACGCAATCCGCGGTCACATTCGCCACCACCGGGATAAAAGGCTCGTTAAAAATAATTTTAGGCAGCTCAAAAGTCAGTTTCAATGCGGCAGGCTCCATTAGGGAGCAGTGAAAAGGCGCGCTAACTTCCAGAGGAATGACCCTTTTTGCTCCGGATGTTTGACATCGGAGAGCCGCTTCATCCACCGCTTTAGCGTGTCCCGAAATAATGACCTGCTCTTGCGTATTAATGTTGGACACTTGCACCACTCCAAAGCCATCCTTGCTTACCCCTTCACAGATGGCCTTAACGACGCTGAGATCAAGCCCCATGACGGCTGACATGGATCCAATGCCGGGCTCCACCGCTTCCTGCATGAACTTGCCGCGCAGATGTACCAATTTTACGGCATCTTCAAAGGAGATAACTCCGGCAGTAACTAATGCAGAGTATTCGCCCAGGCTGTGCCCTGCCACCATGGAAGGAGTAATGCCCCGCTCTTTTAAAAGTTCACTGGCTATAATGCTTACCGTCAATATTGCCGGCTGGGTATTTTGGGTTAGAATAAGCGTTTCATCCGGCCCCTCGAAACAGATCTTTTGTATATCAAATTTTAGAGCCTCATTGGCGCGCTTAAACATATCCCGGGCTACAGGATATCTATCATATAATATCTTCCCCATCCCCACCTTCGGCGAGCCCTGCCCCGGAAAAACAAAAGCGATCTTTCTAGCAGAGGCAACGTTCGAGATAATGTTCATTGTTTATCCTCCTCCTGTAAAATTTCAAGCTCGGCCTGAGCCAAGTGGTAGAAACTATCTTCTTTTGAAGTGATTATCCCTTCTATTTTTTTGAAAGCACTCATGGCCGTTTCGATCTTTCCCTGACTTTTATAGATCCTGCCCAGGGTCAAATAAGCTGAGGCTAGGTCGGGACGGATCTCCAAAGCTATCTTTTCATCCTGTTCGGCTTCTTCCAATTTCCCAATCTTGTACAAAAAACTACCTCTAACCCAGTGGTAAATGGCGAAAATATCAGGGGCTGAAGGTTTCTTTTCATCGGGCCAAAATCTTAAAAGCGCGTGTCGTCTGGAAGGAAAAAGATCGATGGTATGATCCTTTATTCCAAGCGTCGGCCAATCCACAACCACCCAATTATAAACATGAAACACAGGAAGGCCTATTATGATGCCTGAATCCAGCCCAAGAGCCCCGGCCACCGCACGGAATAAAAAAGCATATTCCGTACAATTAAAAGCTATTTTACTTTGAAAGACCTCCAGGGCAGTTTGATTGACCCCCATTGTCGGCAATTCTTCGCGATCGGGAATATGCTTTTTGATAGCATTGAAAATATTCGTCACGGTTCCATCGTCTGTCGCCCCTTTTCTCACATCTGTCTTCGCCCACGCCTCTATCTCCCCCGTTGGATCCTCCATAGGGTTGACAAAGCCGCATTGTTTCCGCAAAACTTTGGTTATATCAGAGTAAGCTTTAAAATCGTTCAAATAGGCGTCCCAGGCCCGCAGAATGATCGGATTTGAAAGCGTATTCTCGCCAGATATAACATTTCTCCCGCGGAGCTCCTCCACCAGGACCACGGAGGGATTTTGCCTGCGCGACATTATCCTGGGGATCGCGCCCAGTTTAACGCCTGGATTAATTCTTTTGATCATTAAGTTTCACCTTCTATTTATCGCCCCCCTTTTCAAAAAATTTCACTTTTAACGCAAATAATTTTAGGGAAGTATCAGGACATGCCTGCCTCTGGCGGGGTGGCCACTTGAAACATGTAATGCTGATGAATCTTCTTTAAATTCAAATACAGTTTTTCTTTCCCACTTTTTGACGCCCAACCTGCCTGCCGGCAGGCAGGAAAGTGGGGCAAAAAGGCGCCCCGATTTATCGGGGAACCCCGCCAGCGAGTACACCCGTACCACTACCCCACGCTCGCTCCTAAACCCGCGAGCTCCCCTCCCTTTTGTTCCGCCGTGGAGCCAATTACAAGTAAGGGCGGAACAAAACCGCTGGCGTTCCTCTGCTGAAATTATTGATTTCTTTATGTGTTTTTTATGATTCCGGATGTTTCTTTACCTTGCGAGCAACTGTTCGACCCCGCCGTAGGCGGGGGAGTTTTGCGAGCATGGGGTACAGGGGCTTGCCCCTGTCGGCGTTCTTTTTCCCATTTTCTTTCGCTGCAGAAAGAAAATGGGCGGGAAAGAAGAAGGGATTTAAATAAAATCGACAAGCTAAACACGGAAGGGCAGAGCCCATCGTCACGAAAACCATAGTTTATCATTGCCGCCGGC
>JBDRDU010000059.1:0-2338 GCA_043820455.1 bacterium
CTGTTTCAGCTCCGTCAGGGTCTTTGGCCCGAAGGTAATAAAGGCGAAATGCCCGCCTCTCTTGAGTACCCTTTTTGCGTGTGAGAACGCCTGGGCAAGGTCATCGATCCATTGTAAAGTGGTGCTGGACGCGACCAGGTCGAACCTGCCGTCCGCAAAAGGCAGGTTTTCAGCGTCAGCCACCTCAAAAGTAACGTTCTTGTAACGATTGTTGTGGATGGCTTTTTTTATCATTCCAGGAGCGATGTCGCATCCCGCGATATTTGAATTTTTGAATTTTGCCCCGAGCAGGAAGGCGACGCCTCCCGTGCCGGTGCCTATGTCCAGTATGTCCGACGGAGATATCCCTAAAGCGGAAATGCTTTCCATAAGCTCCTTTGCGAGCGTTCTTTGAAGGCCGGCGAATTCGTCGTAATGTTCCGCCGACCTGGAAAATGACTTCGCTATCCTTTTTTTATCCAATAAATTTGGAGATCTCATCCGTCACTTCCTTTTCCCTTGTAAGATGCGGCGCGTGGCCGGCTCCCTTGAATATCTTTAATGCGCTGTTCTTTATTTCCTGCGACATGTACATCGACGCTTTAGGGCTGACTATTTCATCCTTGTCGGAGGTCATTATCAATGTCGGGACCGTTATTTTGGAAAGGACATCCCTTTCATCAGAGAGTTCAAAGCTTTCCATGCACTCCGTTAAGGCGGCCAGGGAAGGGGTTTGGGTTTGGATGCTGGACAGATATACGGACACATCCTCGTTACTTGAGAACATCAAGCGATAAAAATCACTCATGGTCTTTTCGGTGCGATCCTTCAATCCTTTCTTGAATTTATTGAATACAGCCTTATTCATCCCGACAGGGAAATCATCGCTTTCAACGAATTTCGGAGTTGAGGATATAAGTATCAGCGATCCGATCGGATTGTGCGAGCAGTGTTCGTCTTTGCAATTATGGATACTTTTCTGCTTATACATCTCAAGCGCTATCTGTCCGCCCATGGACCATCCAAGAAGATGATATGGTTCTTTAAGGTGGACATCCAGGGCGTGACCTATCGTATATGCGCAAAATCCGAAAAATGTTCCGATCTCATTTGCCTGCCCGCCGTAGTCTTGACGAAGGCGGGTCTGGCCGTGGCCGGGAATATCCACCATCAGGACATCATAATCTTTTGACAGCTTTGTCCCGATGGAAGCGAAAACCCTTGAATCACAGCCAAAGCCGTGGAGCATGACCAGGTGTTTTTTCATATATCTTAATTATGGTATAATTTCACGGCCATGTCAAAAATCAAGCAGCTCCAGGAAAAGTCCCTCGGCGGAAAAAGCCTGTCATTTAACGAAGCGCAATACCTGATAAACCTTGCTGACGGCGAGACTTTTGAGCTTATCTGGGCGGCGGACGGCATCAGGAAGCATTTTAAAGGCAACAAAGTCGGGCTTTGTTCCATAGTCAACGCAAAATCCGGAAGATGCCCGGAAAATTGCAGCTATTGCGCGCAGTCCGCGCACCACAAAACAAAGATCGAAACATATCCGCTTATGTCAGCGGGCGAGATGTATAAGAAAGCAAAGGAAGCGAAAGGAACAGGGACCACGTGTTTCAGCGTGGTCACATCAGGGAAGGGGATAAGGTCAGAAAAAGAGTTCGATGAGATATGCAGGGCGCTGGCAAAGATCAAGAATATCAAAATGAACCGGTGCGCTTCGCTCGGCATACTATCCAGAGACCAGCTGAAAAAGCTGAAAGCCGCGGGGCTTGAAAAATTCCATCATAACCTTGAAACATCAAAAAGTTATTTTGACAGGGTCTGCACGACGCACAAATTCGAGGATCGCGTAAATACTATTAGATCCGCGAAAGAAGCCGGCTTGTCCGTATGCTCCGGCGGGATCTTCGGGCTTGGCGAATCGCTGAAACAAAGGGTTGAGCTCGCTTTTCAGATAAAAGAACTTGATCCGGATTCGGTGCCGATAAACTTTTTGAATCCGATCAAAGGGACAAAGGCAGGAAAAAATCAGCTGCTAAAGCCTCTTGAGGCGTTAAGGGCGATCGCGATGTTCAGGTTCGTCATGCCGGACAAGGATATCGTGATATGCGGTGGCAGGGAAGTGACATTAAGGAGCCTTCAGCCGATGATGTTCATTGCCGGGGCCAATATGACATTGATGGGGAATTATCTTACAACGTCCGGCAATAAGCCCGAAGATGACCTGAAGATGATAAGGGACCTGGGACTGAAAATTCAGGGTAAATCATGACGGCATTCAATTTCATAAAACAAGAGCTGAAAGAACTTAAAGATGAAGGATTATACAGGGAATTAAGGGTCGCAAAAAACG
>JBDRDU010000060.1:0-15651 GCA_043820455.1 bacterium
GAAACATTGCTTACTTCCGGCTTGATGGTCGAAACAATGGTCCCGTCGCTTGCCACACTGGGAAGGATCTTCAAATTGACCCCCGCATCGATATACTGGACCGTCCACTGCGTGGAAGTTGACGTTGAGCCGGCAGGAACAGCATAAGGGATGCGGCTGCCAATATTTATCTCGGCCTCTTTCCCGTCAAGCGCAGTGATCTTCGGATTGGCAAGGATCCCAGCTTTCCCTGACGCAACCAACGCATTTATGGTGCCGAGAACATCATTAGATTGCGAGATCCCTCCTGTATCCTTGTCTATGGAAAACTTGAAGCTCCCCTGCTCCTTCCCCCAGATAATGCCGATATCCGACAAACCGCTCTGGGATACTTCCACCACTTTACACTCGATAAGGATCTGCGGGATCTTCTTGTCAAGAGATCTGATTATCTTTTGAGCATCTTCCATGTCTTCCAGCTCCCCGCGAATGACGATCGAGTTTGAATTGTCGTTCTTTACAGCAATAATGTTCGGGATCGCCCGCGAGATGGTCTCAACAGCCTTATCCGGCGAAATATTCCTGATGTTCACGACCTTGCACTCGAGCTTCCGCTCTTTTGCGCTTCCCTTAAGGTTTTCATAGGAGCTTACCATCTCCCTTTTTGGCGGCTCTATCTCTTCCGCTTCTTCGGTAGGCACACTTATTAATGAGCTCTCCGCCTTTTCATTTGACGGGGAACAGGACGACAGGAAAAACAATGATAAAAGCAACATTAAAACAATAAGATATTTGTAATGGTTCAAATGGTTCATATGTCAAGATACAGCAAGTTTCATGCCATATTTTTTAGCTCGCATGCAAGGAATAAATGTAGGGGTTTTCGACAGTTGCTGTGGATTTAGACTACAGAAGAATTATTTTTGGATGGAAAGCAACACCATGTCCCCGGCCTTATAAACAAGGAAAAGTGACTTCCTGTTGTCATGTCCAAGGTTTAAAAAGTCTTTCTCGTTCGTGATCAAGAGTATTTTTTCCGGGCGTTTAAGCTGCTCTCTTAGATCTAAAATATTTCCGATCCATATAACAGGTTTGTCCAGATAGTGCATAAAACTGCCTTTATTCAAGACTTTGTAGCCGATAATGACTTCGTTGCTCACGTATTGGGAATTTATTTTTTGTGATATTGCTTTCATCGGTTTAAAATAATCGAGGGTGATCATTGTATGGCTGGCCGTATAGATCGAAAGAATGAGCATTGTGATCACAAGGATGACAACCGGCGAAACGGGATCGCGCTTTTTAAAAAACCAAAGAGAAGCTGCAATGCCGCCGCTCCCGGCAATGAGCAACATTATATTCACGTTCATCAGGACCCTGTCATATACTTCTGGGACTTCAAAGACCTTGAACAATGCCCCGATCACAATAAGAACCACAGAAAATACGGCAAGGGTTTTATACGCCCTGCCGGCAGTTTCGTCCGAAAAATGGTCCAGGACCATTTTTGAAACAGATATCGCGGCAAGCGGATAAAAAGACATTATATATCCCGGCAGTTTCGTGCCTGCGATAGAAAAGAAGGTAAACACTGTCCCCATCCATATTATTGAGAACAGATTGTAGTTATCCGTTCTTTTTCTCCACTGGCAAGCTATTGAATAAGGCAAAAAGGAGATCCAGGGGATAAAACCTGTGATTATTACCGGCACGTAAAAATACCAGGGACCGTAGTGCTGTTCTATTGCCGTAAGATACCTGCCGATTATGTAAAAGCCGAACACGCTGTCGATGAATTCCCTGCCGTGGATCATCGTCTCAGCGGTATACCATGTGCCGCCGGCCAGACAGGCGATCATAAGCCCCGGCAATAAACGAAAATTCAACAAAGCCTTCAAATTGCCCGTAAAAGCCAGATAAGGGATTATCGCGAGAAGCGGCAAAGCCACTCCCACGGGGCCCTTCATCAAGACGGCAAGTCCCATGAACAGGAAAAAAAGATAATAATATCTTGGAAGCTTGTCCTCTATCCAGTAAAAGAAGAACAGCAAGGATAACATCTCAAAGAACACAAGCGGTATGTCAAAGATCGCTATCCGCGCCTGCAGGATATACTGAAGGCTCGTGGCAAGAATGTAACCTGCGAGAAGCCCGACCGCCCCGTCCTTGAACATTTTCTTGCCGAGCAGATATGTTACATAGACCAGGCCGACGGCAAAAATCGCGTTCCAAAGCCTTGTATTGAACTCGTTGTCGCCGAACACGAAAGAGGAGGCGGCAGTAAGCCACATATAAAAAGGCGGGTGAATGAACCAGTTCTTGGAGAAAAGATGAAGGGTCACCCAGTCTCCTGTCCTGACGATCTCCCTTGCGACCTGCGAATAGATGACTTCGTCCGTTTCAAAGAAAGAAGGTGCTCCGAGTTTGTAAAAGAAAAGAAAAAAAGATAAACCCATCAAAATCGAAAGCAAAACTTTGTCTTTTTTAAAGAAACTTAAATCCATGGTGTTGTTAATTCTACCTTAAATACAGAATTTGTAAATAATATAAAAAACCTTTTGTATTGGAAATCCCCTCGTTTTTGTAGTAAACTACCGAGGTTTTACTTAAATGAGGAAAAAATAATGGTCGGGCACATAATTGATCGAATAAAATCCTTGGAAAATAAGGCCGAGCAAATAGCTAAATCTGCCGAGCAGAAGGCGGATGATATCATAGCAGAAGCCATCGGGAATGGAGAAAAACTCAAGGAAAAAATAATAAAAGAAGCTGAGGAAAGTAAAAAGAAAATATTTGAAGATGCGCTAAAAGAACAAAAAAAGAAGGTCGGAGAAATCGAGGCTGTGGCAGAAAAAGAGATGTTTTTAACAGAAAAAAGCGCAAAGAAGTCGATGGACGAAGCCCAAAAACTAATCCTGGAAAGGATCCATTCCTAGCATGGCAGTTACCCGGATGCAGAAAGTCGGCATTATTGCACACGCCTTTTATAATTTAAAGGTCGTTGAATTCCTTCAAAAAACCGGCGCCGTTGAAATCAGAGAGCTTTCAAAACAAACAAAAGAAAAAGTGAGGAAAATCGAAGGAATAGAAGATAAGGAACTGGAAGAACTCGCCGGCCAACTAAAGGAATCCATTGTTTTCCTGGAATCTTTCACTGAAAAGAAAAAAAGCTTCTTAGCAGGACTACTCGGGGAAAAAAAGATGGTGGAAGAACGTGAGGCAAAAGACCTGATTGAAAGATTCGATTACCGCAGTGTTATAAAAGATTGCCGGAATATCTCAGAAAGATTAAACGATCTTAAAATAAACAAAGGAAGGCTTATAAGCGACAAGAAAAATCTGAGATTTTTTTCGGGCCTTGATATCAAACTTTGTGACTCATGCGGCACCCGGCTTACAGAGATGGCCGCAGGCTCTTTCTCTTTGCGCAACTACGCTGAATTCAGCAAAACCATAAAATCTTTCACCCCCCTCACTGAAATTCGCGTGGTAAAAAAGGAAGGCTCAAAAATCTATCTTGTGCTGATTTACCTGAAAGAGCAAAATAAATTAGTGCTCGACACGCTTCATAAATACAGCTTCAATAAATTCACTTTCCATGCGGTCCCAAGAAAGCCGACTGACGAAATTGCCGCTCTGGAAAAAGAGCTAAAAGAAGTAGAAAATGAAGAAGCTAACCTTGCCTTAAAAGCAAAAGATCTGGCCAGGGATGTTGCCTTCCTTCAGATAATCTATGATCTGCTAAAACAGCGCGTCGACCAGCTCGGGATAACCCAAAAATTTGGAAGAACAGAAGCTTCGTTTGTCATTGAGGGATGGGTGGCTGCAAAAGGATTTGAATCCCTAAAAAAGAGCCTTGAGAAAAAGATTCCGGAAGCAGAAATAGTAAAGATTGAACCAGAGAGAGGAGAAGTGCCCCCTGTAGCAACAAGCAATCCAAAGCTTCTTAAGCCATTTGAGTTTATTACTCAGCTTTACGGCCTTCCAAATTACGATGAAATAGACCCAACGTCGGCCCTGGCAGGATTCTTCATCATATTCTTTGCAATATGTCTTACTGATGCCGGATACGGCATCATTCTCGCGGTTCTTTCATGGTTAGCCTTGAAAAAGCTCGATCTTGGCGAAGGAGGAAGAAAATTTTTCAGGCTGCTCTTGCTGGGCGGCATCGTTACTTTTTTTGTTGGAGCCATAACAGGTGGGTGGTTTGGGTTTGAACTTGAAAAACTTCCGGCAATTTTTGGCCCCCTTAAATCCGCGTTGATAAAAGTAAAGCTGTTCGATCCAATGAAAAACATACTTGGAATGCTGGTTTTCTCTCTTTTGCTCGGACTTATCCACGTTATCTTCGGCATCCTGATAAGCTGTTATGAAAAAATCAGGGCGAAAGACATAATCTCTGCGATTTTCGACGACCTCTCCTGGGTTTATTTCATTCTTTCTCTTGTTTTCCTGGGCGTAACAAAATCCATGCCTTCGTTTTCTTCTTTTTCAAAACTTGCGTCATATCTTTCACTATCAGGAGCAGTTCTCATTGTTTTGGCTCAGGGAAGGGCTGAAAAAAATATTATAATGAAGCTCGTCGTAGGTCTTTACAAGTTATACAACCTAACTTCCTATTTTGGGAACGTCTTATCTTATTCGCGGCTCCTGGCCCTTGCCCTCACTTCTACCGGAATCGCTATGGCGATCAACACCGTTTGTGGTATTGTTACGGGAATTCCTTATGTTGGTTATATTGTTATGGTAGCTGTCTGGATATTTGGGCACACATTCAATCTGGTGCTCAGCGTGCTTTCGGCATTTATTCACTCAATGAGACTCCAATATGTTGAGTTTTATTTGCAATTCTTTAAAGGAGGTGGAAGAGCATTTAAACCGTTCAAGGTCGAAACAGAGTATATCAAGCTGACTTAATTGTTTTATTCACCCCGCCAACGGCGGGGTAAAGGGGGTTGATCAACATGTCTTTTGGCTTATTACTGGCAATGGCGGGAGCCGCACTTGCCGCGGGTTTTGGAGGAGCGGGTTCAGCAATGGGGGTTGGAATTGCGGGTGAAGCATGCTCCGGCATAGTTACAGAAGATCCGGAAAGTTTTGGAAGAATGCTGCCGCTGCAGGCACTCCCCGGCACACAGGGCTTTTACGGATTCTTGGCGGCGTTTCTTGTAATGATAAAAGTAAACCTTTTTGGAGGAGGGATAGCGATAAGCGATGTCATTGGCTGGCAGATACTTTGCGCTTGTCTTCCTGTTATAATTGTTGGATTTGTATCAGGTATATATCAAGGGAGAACATCCGCCGCCGCGGCAAATATAGTTGCAAAGCATCCGGAGGAGCTTGGAAAAGCGATCATTTTCTCTGCAATGGTTGAAACATACGCAGTGCTTGGATTGCTTGCGACCATACTTCTGCTTAATGGGATCGTCATATAGTGGCAAATATTAAATGGCGCTAAAAGACATAGAAGAAAAGATTATTTCCGATGCCGAGGCAGAGACGGAAACTATAATTTCCGAAGCTCAAGTCAAGGCAAAAGAAATATTGAAAAAAGCTGAAGAAGAAGGGAACGTCTTCTATGAAAGCTTTCTTTCCGATGCCAGATTATCTGCAAAAAAAGAAATTGAACGCGTGGCATCGCTTGCCAGGCTCTCCGCAAGGGACAGGCTGCTTGCACTAAAGACACGGCTAATGTCAGAGGTTTTTGAAAAATCGCTAAAAACGCTTAAGAGCCTTTCTGGAAGCAATTATGAAGCGGTTATTTTAAATATTCTAAGGCTTATCGGCCCGCTTCCTGACAGAGTAAATGTAGTGTGCCCAAAAGGAAGGGAAAAAGAAACAGAAGAAGCTGTTAAGGGGACAAAGCTCAAAACAGATTTTAAGTTCTCAAAAAAGACATTTGACGGGGTCGGCGGCTTCATTGTAAGTACAGACCAATTGCAGATAGATGGATCATTTGAGCGCCTGGTCGATGAACTAAAAAAGGAAATTGAGCCGGAAATCATTGGACTCCTGTTCGGAGGAAAAAGTGAAGTATAAACACGGCGGAACATGCTATGGAGTATCCATAGGAAGGGTCAGGATCAAGGAAGGATTAATGTTCAATAAATCTTACCTGTTTTCCCTGGCGGAGGCAAGAAGTTCGGTGGAAGTGATAGAGATGCTTGCAAAAACAAACTATGCTAAATATCTGACAGCCCCGCCCGAACAGATGGACTATAGAAAAATGCTAGAAGAGAAATGGCGCTCGGTAAGAAACATGTACCGTCAATTTGCACTGAAAAGCCACATAAACTTTTTCCTCTGGAGCAAGTACGACCTCTATGACGCAAAGATTTTACTTAAGTCAAGATACTTTAATCTTGAACCAAAGGAATTGTCGGGCATCGGCACGGTAAATCTGGAAAAACTTAAAAGATATATACTGCGGGATCTCCCCGCGGTCATTCCAGGCTGGATTGTTAAAGGTGTTGTCAAGGTCAAAGAGAAGCTGGAGGCCTCGAAAGATTCAAAGTATGTTGACCTTATAATGGATAAGGAATATCTTGAGTTCTTAAAGAGGGTCGTAAGCGCCGATGGCAATGGATTTCTGAAAGACCTTTTGGCGGCTGAAATCGATCTCTACAACATAAAGACCTTCCTTCGCCTCAAGACAAAAAGCATCGATCCCAAAATCCTTGAAGAAGCACTTGCAGCCGGCGGAAGCAAAAGCAAGAGTTTCTTCGTTAATTTGCTTGGTGCAACTAACGAAGAAATTGTCAGCTTTTTTAAAAACACTTCTTACGGCAGCTTAATAAACGATGGAATGGTTCCGCTCATTGAAAAGGGACGGTTCTGGAAGATAGAAAAACTTGCCGATGACTATCTCCTGAAATTCGTAAGGGGGGTCAAGCATAATGCATTTGGATTTGAGCCTCTCATTGCCTATGTTTATGCAAGAAGAAACGAAGAAAAAGCTCTCAGATCAATAATAGAGGGGAAACTTACAGGGATGTCAGCAGCACATATCAAAGAAAGGATCCCCGAGGCTTATGTCTAAAATCGCAGCAATAGGCCCGGATAATTTATTCGGCGGGTTTAGAGCGCTTGGGGTTGATGTTCTGCCAACAAACAAAGCGAATGAGGCAAGAGAAATGCTGGAAAAAATAAGCCGTACAAGAGAATATGAGATCATTTTTATACTGGAAAATCTGGCAGTGAACATTAAAGATGTCATAGAAAAAATAAGCAGACAGACTTCTCCAAGTCTGGTAGTTTTGCCTGGCACCACAGGGACAGTCGGCCATGGCGTTAGCCGTATAAATGAGTTTGTAAGAAAAGCTTCGGGTCAAGATATAATTTAGCCCCGACCTGTCTGCCGACAGGCAGGTAAATCGGGGTAGGGGGAAGGTAATGACAGAAGGTAAAATAACAAAAGTTTCCGGGCCGCTTGTGGTGGCAAAAGATGTCACAGCCGCCAGGATGTACGATGTTGTAAGAGTTGGGAACAAAAAACTGATCGGAGAAATCATTGAACTGAGGGGGAATCTTGCTTCGATACAGGTTTACGAAGACACCAGCGGAATTGGGGTGGGAGAGCCCGTCATATCAACAGGGGCCCCGTTAAGCGTTGAGCTTGGCCCGGGGCTTGTCGGCTCAATCTATGACGGGATTCAGAGGCCCCTTGACCTAATAAGGCGGAAAATGGGGGATTTTGTTACAAGAGGGGTTGAAGTTCAGCCGCTTTCACGGGAGGCAAAATGGAAGTTTAAGGCTGTTGCAAAAGAAGGCCAGGAAGTCGCGCCGGGCGATATTCTGGGGACCATAGATGAAACATCCGTTATAACCCATAAAATCCTTGTGCCAAAAGGCATAAAGGGGAAAATAAAGAAAATAAAAAGCGGAGACTTCAGGATTGAGGACGAGGTGGTAACGGTAAATGACGGCAGCCGCGATATTCCTGTCACAATGATCCAGAAAAGCCCCATAAGAACAAAGCGTCCTTACAAGGAAAAGCTTTCTCCAACAGCTCCCCTTGTCACCGGCCAGAGGATTATCGACACTTTATTTCCGATCGCAAAGGGAGGAGTTGCATGTATCCCGGGTCCATTCGGAAGCGGAAAGACCGTGGTTCAGCACCAGCTTGCAAAGTGGGCGGATGCAGAAATTATCGTCTATATCGGCTGCGGGGAACGCGGGAACGAAATGACCGACGTTCTGATAGAGATGCAGAAACTGAAAGATTCAAGATCTGGGGAACTGCTTATTAAAAGGACGATTTTGATCGCCAATACTTCAAACATGCCTGTATCTGCAAGGGAAGCTTCGGTATACACGGGAATCACTATCGCCGAATACTTTAGGGACATGGGCTACACTGTTGCGGTCATGGCAGACTCAACGTCGCGCTGGGCCGAAGCTTTGAGAGAGATGTCCGGAAGACTCGAAGAGATGCCTGGAAACGAAGGTTACCCGGCATACCTTGGCTCAAGAATTGCCGAATTTTATGAGAGAGCGGGAAGGGTGATCTGCCTTGGAAGTGATGGAAGAGAGGGCTCAATAACCGTAGTTGGAGCTGTATCTCCCGCCGGCGGGGACCTGTCCGAACCGGTCACGCAAAATACACTCAGGGTTGTAAAGGTTTTCTGGGGACTGGATTCACAGCTTGCTTACAAGAGGCACTTCCCGGCGATCAACTGGCTCCAGAGCTATTCGCTTTATTCAAAAGTGCTTGATGATTTTTTCAGAAAGAACGTTGCAGCAGACTTTCCGCAGCTCAGGCAAAAGGCATTCCATCTGCTCCAGAGAGAAGCTGAACTGGAAGAAATCATAAGGATTGTTGGCATTGACGTTCTGTCCCCAAAAGAGCGATTGATACTTGAAGCCGCCAAGTCAATCAGGGAAGACTTTCTGCACCAGGTCGCATTTGATGAGCGGGAATCTTACACTTCCTTAATTAAACAGTACAAAATCCTGAAGCTGGCTCTTAAGTTCCATGACCTGGCGGAACGGGCAATTGAGCGAGGCGTTGATTTTGGCAACATCTTCAACTTAACCGTCCGCGGCAACATCGCCAGGGCAAAATACATCCCGGAGGATCAACTTGAAAAAATTGACTCGATTTCTGAACACCTTGAACATCAATTAAGCAAGCTGGAGGGAGAAAATAATGCGCAGGGAATATAAGACGATCGGGGAAGTCGTAGGACCTCTGGTGCTAGTAAAGGGTGTGGAAGGCGTTAAATTTGAGGAGCTGGTTGAAGTTAGAACCGGCGGGGGTGAAATCCGTCTTGGGAAAGTGCTCGAAGTAAATCAGGACATGGCTCTTGTTCAGGTATTTGAAGGTACGGAAGGAATAAATATAGGCGAAACATCGGTTAAGTTTTTGGGGGGCGGGATGGAGTTTCCAACCTCCCCTGATATTCTTGGCAGAGTATTCAGCGGGCTTGGCAAGCCAATAGACGGGGGACCAAATATAATCTCAGATAAATGGATGGACATAAACGGCCTTGCGATCAACCCGTATGCAAGAGATTATCCGAATGACTTCATACAGACGGGAATTTCGGCAATTGACGGGTTAAACACGCTTGTAAGAGGACAAAAGCTCCCGATTTTTTCCGGAGCAGGCCTTCCACATAATCGCATTGCCGCACAGATCGCAAGACAATCAAGGGTTCTGGGAGAAGAGGAGAGATTCGCTGTTGTTTTTGCCGCAATGGGAATAACGTATGAAGAGGCGAGCTTTTTTATCAACGATTTCAGGAATACGGGTACATTTGAGAGGACTGTGCTGTTCGTTAATCTGGCTGATAACCCGGCGATCGAGCGGATTGCAACTCCGCGATTTGCACTGACCGCAGCGGAGTATCTGGCTTTTAGCCTTGGAATGCATGTTCTCGTTATCCTAACCGACATGACCAACTATTGCGAGAGTTTGCACGAGGTCTCTGCGGCAAGGAAAGAAATTCCCGGAAGACGCGGTTACCCCGGCTATCTTTACACCGACCTGGCAACAATCTATGAGAGGGCCGGAAGGATCCAGGGAAGAAAAGGTTCGATTACGCAAATTGCGATCCTGACAATGCCCGAAGACGACATAACCCACCCGATCCCGGACCTGACGGGATATATTACCGAAGGCCAAATCATACTTGACAGATCGCTCAATCAAAAAGGAATATATCCCCCGATAAACGTCCTCCCCTCTCTCTCAAGGCTTCGCGACAAGGGGATCGGTGAAGGTAAAACCAGAGAGGACCATGCGGGGCTTTCGAACCAGCTTTTTGCGGCATATGCCAGCGGAAAAACGGCAAAAGAGCTCGCGATAGTTCTTGGAGAAAGCGCTCTTTCCGAGACGGACATCAAATATTCCCAATTTGCCGACGCTTTTGAAGATAAGTTCGTAAGACAGGGGGAAGAAGAAGCGCGTTCAATTGAAGAAACTCTCAACATTGGATGGGAGCTGCTAAAAATATTGCCTTTACCAGAACTTAAACGGGTCAGAGAAGAACATATTAAGAAATTCATGCCTGCCAGCCCGCCAGAGGCGGGCCTGACGGCAAGCAGGAGCATTAAATGAGGCTTAGGGTCAACCCGAACAGAATGGAATATTCAAGGCTTCGAAGGAAGCTTGCCCTGGCTTTGCGCGGCTACAAACTGCTGAAGGAAAAGCAGGACGGACTGATGCAGGAATTTTTAAAGATTGTCAGAAGCGGCAGGAATCTTAGACAAGAAGTGGAAGCGGACCTCCAAGAATATTACATGAACTATATCGATGCGGTAATGGCAACGCCAGGTGCGCTGCTTTATGAAGCGCTAATGTGTCCGGCCCAGAGAGTTGAGCCGGAAGTAATGCTGCGGAACAAACTGGGGGTAAGGGTTCCTGTTTTCAATTTTACTCTTGAAGCCGACAAGCAAAGTTACGGCTTCCTCACCACACCTGGACAGCTTGACAGTGCCATTGATGTTCTAGGGGAGCTTCTTCCAAAAATGATCGAACTGGCCGGAGTGGAAAAGCAGATCGAGCTTATGGCCCATGAGATAGAGCGAACGAGAAGGCGCGTCAATGCCCTTGAATATGTGCTTATTCCAAATCTTAAAGAAACGATCAAGTACATCAGCATAAAGCTTAGCGAAAATGAAATGGCGATCGCGGTAAGGCTGATGAGGATAAAGAATATTGTCAGGAAAGTTCCTCTTTCAGTCGCCTGACCATTCTCTTTGCAAAATATGAAGTATCCGATCGATTTTTAAGCAGCTCAAATATCTTGGACAAAACAGCTTTGGACAGCTTTGACCTTTCCTTCCTCCACCTGTCCACTTCCTCCCCAAAATGCTCGTCGGCATTAAGCTCCATTTCGTCGCCATGCCTTAATTTCACGTCTTTTTCAATGGCCGGGATAAGCTGCCTGACGACCATGTTCTTAAGTTCTCTCGCCCAGCCCAGCTCGCTTAAATATCTGTTAACTATCCTGCGCGCTTCCGCTGCAGGATCTATTTCCGGCGTTTCTTCAGCCATTTCTATTTATGTCAATGAACTTGGGAAGCGGTGGTTTTGGCAGGCTGTCCTTAAAGACCCTGCCGTCTTTCATCACAAGTTTGCCGGATACGATGGTCGCGGCCGCCGCGCCCTTCAGCTTCCATCCATCATACGGAGAGTTCTTGCTTTTTGAAAGGAATGCCCTTTTGTCAACAGTGACGGACTTCTTCAGATCGATGATCGTTACATTTCCAGGATAACCAACCCTGAAAGTGCCCATTTTCCGGGAAAGCACTTTTGCCGGGCTGCATGTTAATTTTTCGATCGCCTTGCTTAATGTCATGACCCCTGTATCGACAAGTTCGGTAAGTATGAGCGACAGCGCTGTTTCAAGCCCGACTATGCCGGAAGCTGCATCCTTGAATTCGACTTTCTTTTCCTCCACAAGATGCGGCGCATGGTCGGTAGCAATAACATCTATCACGCCGTCCTTCAGCCCTTTGACTATTGCCTTAACATCCTCTTCCGTCCTGAGCGGCGGGTTCATTTTCGCGTTAGTATTGTAGCCTTCCACTTCGCCTTCCGTTAAAGTGAAATAATGCGGGGCTGTCTCGCATGTTACTTTTGCCCCTTTATCCTTCGCCCGCCTGATTATGTCAACAGAATTTGCTGTAGAAACATGGGCTATATGGATCCTTGAACCGAATTGCATGGCAAGAGCGCAATCCCTCTCGATCATCGATTCCTCCGCAACAGCAGGTATCCCTTTAAGCCCGAGGATCGTCGACATATATCCTTCGTTCATGACACCTCCAGCAGAAAGATGCGCATCTTCACAGTGGGATATGATTACTGAATCAAACTGCTTCGCGTACTCCAGCGCTCTTCTCATGACTTCAGCGTTCATTATGGGATGGCCGTCGTCAGAAAATGCTACCGCCCCCGCGTCAAGAAGAAGCCCCATTTCGGCGATCTCTTCGCCTTTCAAGGCTTTCGTCACGGCAGCTATCGGCATCACGTTAACAAGCCCTTCAATGGCGGCTTTTGAGAGGATGTATTCTATTACAGCAGGTGAATCGGCTACCGGATTTGTGTTCGCCATACATGCAACCGCCGTGAACCCTCCGGCCGCAGCGGACATTGTTCCGGAAGCGATGGTCTCCTCTTCCGGAGCCCCCGGATCGCGGAGATGGCAATGTATGTCGATGAGCCCCGGCGTAACTATCAATCCTTTAGCGTTGAATGTTTCACAATCCCTGGGGATGCTTTTTGATGGAGCGGATATTTTCCCGTCAATTATCAGAATATCAACTTCGCGGTCTATCCCCTGCCCGGGGTCTATGACTCTGCCGTCCTTGATTAATATGGAACCGCTCATTTTTGCTTGATTATCCGCTTTTTAATTGAAGATTCAAGGTTCCTGGCCTTGTTTTGAGGTCCCGTAAGCCGGGAGAGCGCGATCTTTGCCGCAGCCTGCTCGGCTTCTTTCTTGTTCGCCCCCCTGCCCAATCCATACCTCTGCCCCCTTATCTTCACTTCCATCCAGAAGATCTTTTTGTGTTTTAACCCGACCTCTTTAATAACATTATAGTAAGGCAGTCCCCATTTTTTCTTCTGGACGAACTCCTGGAGCGCTGATTTGAAGTCCTTGATGTATCCGACTTTGCTGATCTTTTCTATCTCGGGGACCAAAAGTTCGAGCAGCACATCCCTTGCTTTGCCTAGTCCCGCATCAAGGTGTATGGCCCCGATCAGCGCTTCAAGGGCGTTCGCGAGGTTGGACTTCCTGTCCATGCCGCCTGTGCGTCTTTCATTGGAGCCGAGCAGGATATACATCCCAAGCCTTATTTTCTTGGCGACCATGGCAAGGATATCGTCCGATATCGCGACTGCCCTTATTTTTGTGAGGTCGCCCTCCTGATATGTCGGGAATTTATTGTAAAGGTATTCGCTTGTCACCAGCTTTATGACCGCATCCCCCAGCAATTCCATTCTTTCATTGTCTGGAGCCTTATTCCTCCCCTCGTGCGCGTAAGAACTGTGGGTAAGGGACTGGTTCAAAAGCGATCTGTTTAAGAAGGTTGTTCCAATTTTATCTTCAAGTTCCTGAAGTTGTTTTTCTCTTCGTGGAGCGAGCATTTGACAATGGATTCTACAATGATTAGAATGGATTAGCAAGGGCTGATACGGTCTGGCATTTCGCACAGGTAAGGAGTTTTTTTATGGGAATACTGTCCCCGATAATGAGCTTCATAGTTGACAGGGAGCCGAATTACCCGTCCCCGTCCGAGAAGGTCAAGCTGAACAAGGTCATAGGCCGCTACAGGCTTCTTCTAAAAACGATCGCCTGGAGGTATGACATTGGTGAGATCAAATTCGGCCTTGCGGACCTGCTTGTGGGAAGGAACGAGTCCGGAGATTACGCCGAAGCCATTAAATTGTACGATGAAATATTAAAAGGCATGACCTCGCCTTATCTAAGGGGCAGGGCGCTTGCGGGTAAGGCGGAGCTGATGATCTTAAGCGAGAAGAAAGGCGACATTGAACAAGCTATAACATTTGCAAGGTCCGCATCCAAGATAATAAAAAAGGATATCAATGCGAACGATTTCTTCTATCAAAAGGCCCAGGTAGTTGAAGCGGAGCTTTTGACAAAGATCGGCGGAATGCCCAATTTAAAGATAGCCTCCCGGCTGTATGACGGCGTGATAAAAAGCACTAAATCGAATGCGTATTTCAAGGCAAGGGCCATGGTCGGACTGTCGGAGCTCAAGACATACACCGCCAACGCAAAAGAGCTTAAAAAATATGCTGAATACTGCCACAGCGCGCAGATACTGCTCGCAGAGAGGCCAAGCGATTATTTCATGGTAAAAGCAAGGGTCGTTGAGGTGGAGATCCTGACAAGAATAGACCCAAAAAAGAACGTTAACAAGATCATAGCACTTTGCAATCAGGTCATTATGGCAAGATCGGCCGACACGCATCTTTTATTAAGGGCGATGCTTGATAAGGCGGATGTTTCAAAACGCGAAAATGCGCTGAAGATCATAAAAGAGGTCCGGGCATCAAAAGAGCTTCCCAACTACCTTGCGGAAAAGGCGAACATCGTGGAAAAAGCGATAAAGAATCGCTCCAGATAGCATTCTGATGGGCAAAACAATAGCCGAAAAAATACTCTCCGATCACTCCCGACAGGACGCGCATGCAGGCGACATTGTCATTGCGGATATAGATTTCTGCATGGGCCAGGACGGGACATCCGGAGTGGCAATAGACGTCTTCAACAGGATGAACATCGCAAAGGTCTTTGATCCTTCAAAAATAGCGGTGATCATCGACCATTCGTCCCCTTCCCCGAACGAAGGCGTATCCGCGATACACAAGAAAATAAGGGAATTCACAAGAGCGCAGGGAATAAAACTGTATGACATCGGCTGCGGCGTCTGCCATCAATTGCTGCCGGAGCAGGGCCACGTGACAGCCGGGGATCTTGTTATCGGGGCTGACTCTCACACGTGCACATACGGGGCCATTAATGCTTTTTCAACAGGGGTGGGGTCAACCGATTTCGCAGCTGTCATGGCTTCCGGAAAGCTCTGGCTCAAGGTCCCTCAATCGGTCAAATACATATTCAAGAATAAATTACCGAAAGGCAGTTCCTCAAAAGACCTGATACTTTACCTGATCGGAAAGATCTCCGCTGATGGAGCAACCTATCTTTCGGCTGAATTCGACGGCGAGGCCATCGAGGCCATGTCCGTGGATGAAAGGTTCACTATCTCGAACATGGCCATAGAATTCGGCGCAAAGGCCGGATTGATGCGCGCTGATAAAAAGGCCATGGACTGGGTAAAAAAGCACTCGAAAAAGGCCCCGAACCCTGCCGGCGCCGACAAAGATGCCAAATATCTTAATGTGATGGACTTTGATGCCTCAAAGATAGGCCCTCAAATAGCAAAGCCCCATCAGGTTGATAATGTTTCCACGATCGAAGAAGTTGAGGGCCTGTCCATCCAGCAGGGATTCATCGGGACCTGCACCAACGGCAGGGTCAATGATTTTGAGATCGCCGCGAAGATATTGGGAGGCAAAAAAATAAAGAGCGGGACAAGATTGATACTTGCTCCGGCATCAAGGGACATTATGCTTGAGCTTATCAAGAAAGGGATCTATCAGGTTTTGGTCGAGGCCGGCGGGACCTTTGTAAC
>JBDRDU010000061.1:0-37617 GCA_043820455.1 bacterium
CGTGAATGGGATCGGCGAGCGGGCCGGCAACGCATCCCTTGAAGAGGTCGTCATGGCGATCGAGACAAGAAAAGACCTTTTTAACGCAGAAACCGACATAACTACCAGGGAGATATACAAAACGTCAAGGATGGTAAGCAGCCTTACAGGGATGCTCGTTCAGCCGAACAAAGCGATCGTCGGCGCGAACGCTTTCGCGCACGAAGCGGGAATACACCAGGACGGCGTGATAAAGGAAAAAAGGACCTACGAAATAATGGACGCGCAGTCCATCGGCATAATGGAATCAAAACTGGTGCTCGGCAAACACTCTGGCAGGGCCGCCTTTGCCGGCAAATTGAAAGAGCTTGGATTTGAACTTTCCAAGGAAGAGATCGAGAAGGCCTTTATGCAGTTCAAGGCCCTTGCGGACAAGAAAAAGGACGTTTCCGACAGGGACATCGAGGCATTGATAAGCGATGAAGTACTGGTAATTCCCGAGGCTTACAGCTTAAAATCACTTGATATCAGAGCAGGGACAATAAAAAAACCGACCGCTTCAATAATGCTCTCTTTCAAAGGCAGAACGATCAAGGCGACCGAGACAGGCGCGGGACCGGTGGACGCTGTTTACAAGGCTATAACAAAACTGACCAAGGTAAAGATAAAGCTGGTCGATTATGTGATACAGGCAATAACGGGCGGAACGGACGCTCTGGGCGAGGTTATGGTGCGCATAAGCGACGGAACGAATATTTATTCAGGGCATGGGTCTGATACGGATATCCTTGTGTCTTCAGCCAAAGCTTACATCAACGCTATAAATAAACTGATCCACAAAAAAGAGCTGAACAAGACCACTATTGCTCGACTGTGATGCAGGTCAGCGTTCTTGCCACAAAACCAGTCGCCTGTATCTTCTTAACTATCAATTCGCCAAGAGACTTGAGATCCGCCGCCTCCACGAACGCGATTACATCGTAAGGTCCCGTGACCAGATGGATCGTCTTGACCCCGTTGATCTCTTTGACGATATTGACAAGGTCTATCCCTTTTCCCGGAAGCGCTTCGATCAATATGTACGCCTGCGTTGCTTTCATGTTATCCCCTCCTTTAAACCCTGATTAATTATACCTTCACCATTACCTTATCCAAAGCCTTTTCATAAAGATCAACATATTGCTTGGCGGAAGCATCCCAGGAATAATCCAGCTTCATATCGCGGAGCACCAAAGCTTTCCATTTCTTTTTGTTGTTATACGCTTCTATCGCTCTCTTTATCGCGTCATCAAGGGCGGAGGCCGTGTATTCCTCAAAAACAAAGCCCGTTTTGCCATCAACAACTGTATCAGCAAGTCCGCCTGTTTTTCTGACGACGGGGACGGTTCCGTACTTGTAGCTGATAAGCTGCCCGAGCCCGCACGGCTCATAAAGGGAAGGCATAAGGAACATGTCCGATCCCGCGTAGATAAGCTGGGCAAGCGACGCGTCAAACCCAAGGTTAACGCCTATGCGCTCCGGATACTTCTTTTTCATCTCAAGGAAAAGTTCGTGATATTTCGGTTCGCCTGTCCCGAGCAGGACGATCTGCAACGCCTGGTGCATTATGTTCTCCATGTCCTCCGCCAGGATATCAAAGCCTTTCTGGTCTGCAAGCCTTGATATTATGCCTATAAGGGGGACATCGGCCTGGGGAAGCCCGTTCTTTTTTTGAAGCTCGGATTTGTTTTCGGCTTTCAGCGATATCGTCCCGGGGCTGTATTTCTTGAAAATATGGGCATCCGTTGAAGGGTCCCACAATTCATAATCAATGCCGTTCACGATCCCGTAAACATCCTTTGATCTTGATCGAAGCAGTCCCTCGAGTCCGTATCCGAACTCTGCTGTCTGGATCTCGCGGCTGTACTGCGGAGAAACCGTATTTATCGCATCAGCGTAAACAAATCCGGCCTTCGTTAAAGCGATCTTGCCGTAGAACTCCACTGATCCCGGATTGAAATATTCCCATCCGAGCCCCGTGATACGCAATTGCTCGGCAGGAAAAGTTCCCTGATACCCCATATTGTGGATCGAATAGACGGTCGCGACATTAGAATAAAAAGGATCGTTCTTATATAAGGTCTTGAGATACATGATGATAAGAGCGCTCTGCCAGTCATTTGAATGTATTATGTCCGGCTTCCATCCCGTTATTTTGAGGAATTCAAGCACTGCTCTTGAATAGAAAGTGAACCTTTCGCAATTATCCGGATAATCAACCCCTTTGTCCTGATACAACCCGTCACGATCGAAATATTTATCATTCGCTATGAAATAGACCGTCACGTCCGTTCCCGGGATCAAGCCCTCATACACATCGGCTAGTTCGATCCTGTCTGCCACAAGGACTTTTATGCCCTCATAGCCCCTGGAAAGACCGAATTTTTTGCTGTCGACCATCCTGTATTTCGGAAGCACGACCCTTACATCATGGCCCAAAGCCTTAATGGCTTTTGGAAGAGCTCCTGCCACATCTGCAAGCCCTCCCGTTTTTGCAAAAGGCACAACCTCCGGAGACGCTATCAATATCTTCATTCTTTGCTCCCTTCTAAAACACATATATCCTTTATCTTTGCCGCATAAATGTCCATTAACTTTTTTGCCCCTTCTTCATCTGACGCTTCGGCTTCCAGGATTATAGAAGGATTGTCGGGGTGAGGCAAAACAAGCGCCCAGTCCTTTTTGCGGTATATTTTCACTCCGTCGATCAATTCCACGGGACTATCCCCCGTTCCTTCCATAACAGACCTCATGACCTTCCCTTTAAGCTGCGAAGGGCACCTTATTTCCAATTTTGCCATGAAAGTCTGCGGAACTTCGCTCAATATTGAGCTGATCGGCCTGTCTTCTCTGGAAAGATATTCAAAAAGTTTCGCAGCGGAAAGCATCGCATCAAAAGAAACCTGGAATTTCGGGAAAATGCATCCTCCAAGCCTTTCTCCAACGAAAGAAACCTCAGCCCTGGATGCGGCCTCCATTAAAGCCCTTGAACTTGTCTTTGTCCTTAGAACGGTCCCGTTGTATTTTCGTGCTATTTCCTCAATGACCCTTGAACTTGTCACGGGAGTGGCGATCGTTTTTTGAGGATTCTGCTTAAGGCTTAAGAGGGACATTAATGCAAGCGTTGCATCACCGGAAAGTATCCTACCTCCCTCATCCACCAAGAAGACCTTCTCCCCTCCCGCATCGAACATTATGCCGAGATCGCATTTAAGGGAGGTGACTATCTGGGACAGCTGGCGGAGCGAACTTTCGAATTCTTCGCGCGTTTTTGTTATCTTCGCCTCTTCAACATTGGCGTTCAGCGCAACGACTTCGCATCCAAGCTCGCCCAAGATGGAAGGGAATATCTGGGAAGCGGCCCCGTGAGCATAATCTATGACGACCTTGAACCGCTTGCCTGTCAATGCTTTCCTGTCAATGAAGTGCAGGAACCCTTCCCTGTACTGTTCAGCCACTCTATAGAACGGGAAGCTGAGCTCTCCGGTCTCATCGATCGTTACTCTCTGAAAATCCTCGCCAAAGAAGAGCCTCTCGACAATTTTCTCCTTCCCTGCGGGCAGGTCCATTCCGTCAGAATCAAAAAATTTGATGTCGAGCACCGTCGGATCATAAGGTGATTTCCTCACGTGGAATCCGCCGCTGCTCCTCAAAACCTTCAGCTCGTACCTGTTTATCGGGATGGGCACCATTTCAAGGTCAGAAACGTTCACTCCGGCAGAAAGCACCCCGGAGATCAAAGCCCTGTATATCATCCTTGATGACTTATGGCAGTCCCTGCTTGTTGTAACATAATTTCCTTTGCCAAGCATATAGCCGTAAGCCGCGCCAAGTGTAGCGGCAAATTCGGGTGTTATCTCAACATTGCAGACACCCGTGACCCCGTAAGCGCCGAATATCTTTTTGGCCCAGCGCTCCCTCCATACTATGCTTGAGGAAACAGTAGAGCCTTCTTCGATCTTCTTGCCCGGCCATATTTTCACGTAAGGCTTGACGTGCGTATCGGGACCGAACGCGCAGTTGCTTGCCACTACCGAGCCTTCTTCAAGTAAAGCTCTTTCCCCTATCACGGAATTTGATGCGATTATGGCCCTTTTGATGTTGGAATCCTTTTCGATCTTGATATTGTCCCATAAAACACTCTCGATTATTTTTGACCCGCGGGATATTTCGCAATTTTTCCCGATCACGGAATTTTCGATAATTACGTTGTCGCCGACCACGCTCCCGTCACCGAGCATCACAAGCCCTATCAGCTTTGCGGAAGGAGATATCCTCACATTCGAGCCGAATTTCGCCGTTCCCAGTTTCAGCTTTCCCTGAACTATGTCCATATGGCTTACGCCGTATTCGGCAAGCCCGCCGATGTCATTCCAGTAACCCTCTGCGGTATATCCGTAGATCGATCCCTGCGTCTCCAGAAGCTTCGGAAAAAGGTCCCTGCTGAAATCAAATTCCCTGTTATCGGGGATACTTCGCATTGCAAGAGGATTTACCACATATATGCCCGTGTTCACGGTGTCAGTTATCACTTCCCCCCATGACGGCTTTTCAAGAAAATGTTTTATTCTTCCGTCGCCGTTCGTTATGACTATCCCGTAAGGAAGCGGGTTGTCAACGCGGGAAAGGGCGACCGTAACGACGGCCTTTTTGTTCCTGTGGAACTCAATGATTTCCCTGAGATTGAAATCGCATATCACATCCGCTGACATGACCAAAAAGGTCTCATCAAGCACAGGCTCGGTGTATTTCACGGCGCCTGCCGTGCCCAAGTCCCGCGGAGCGACGATATAATTCATCTTTACGCCGAACGCGCCGCCGTCGCCGAAATAATTCATTATCACATCGGGTTTGTGATAAAGTATCGCGACAATATCGGTGATGCCGTTCCTGGCAAGAAGTTCGACCGTATGCGCCATTATCGGCTTGTTCGCAAAAGGAAGCATCGGTTTTGGTAATTCGCAGGTAAGCGGGTGCATCCTGGTCCCAAGCCCGCCTGCCAGTATCGCTGCCTTCATTTTGTCTCCCCGCTGTACACCCTGAAATCGATCTCCGGAAATATGTTATCCCGACATTCTATATCAGAAAGCCATTTTTCATCAATGGAATTCGAAGTGATGCCCTCGTACAATCTTGTGAACCTTTCAAGATGGTCCTTTATGCGTTTTACCGCGTACGGAACGACCGTTCCCGTTTTCATGATGAAAGGCCAATCGCTTGCCTCTAACAGGAGCAGCTCCCTTGCGGCCTGGTTCAATGCCCTGCCCTTTGCTCCGTTCACATTATAATAGGTCTTGGCTAGTTCGATCATTCTTTCCTGCGCTTTGTGTATGTGCCTGTATATCCAGTCATTGCTTCCTTCCAGCCATACTTCGCTGTAGCCCTTAACTCCCCAGGATGACATTGAAGGTGTCACTACCTGATTTTTCGGGTTTTCCTTCAGATATTGGGACGGCGTAATGAGCTTTATCGTGTCCTGGTCAAATTGGATCTTCCTGAACAGGCAATTAAGCCAGAGCGGGCCTTCATACCACCAGTGCCCGAAAAGTTCGGCATCATAAGGGGAAATTACTATGGGTTTCCTCCCTATGACGCCATTTATATGTTCTATCTGTTTTTGCCTGTTGAACATGAAATTGCCGGCGTGCTCCGCGGCCTTATCGGCGGCCCCCTTCGGATCATAAGGGCGCTTATCATCGGTCCTGCCGGTGATCTTATGGTACTTGATCCCCGTGCTTATCCTGGTGCCATCAACATGGATGTAAGGCTTGATGTAATCATAAGGAAGGTCGAAACCGATATCCCTGTAAAATTCCCTGTAATTATAGTCGCCGGGATATCCTTCCTCTGCACTCCAAACAGCGCTGGATGATTCCACGTCTCTTCCAAAAGCCGCAACGCCGCTCTTCGTGTATACGGGAGCGAAAACGCCGTATTTCGGCCTGGGGGATCCGTGAAGTATCCCGTGAGTATCAACAATAAAATATTTAATGCCGAATTCCGCCAGATATTTGTCATCCGGCGGATTATAGCCGCATTCGGGAAGCCACATGCCCTTCGGGTTTTTGCCGAAATGTACCTTGAAACAATCCACCGCCACTTTTATCTGGGCGCGAACGGCGTTCTTATTGATATCAAAGAGAGGCAGGAAACCGTGGGTGGCTCCGCAGGTTATCACTTCCACATACCCGGAATCATTGAGCTTTCGGAACGCATTTATAAGGTTTTTACCGTATTTCTCGACAAATACATGCCTTGCGCTCCTGAATTTATCAAGGTACATCCTGGCAAGCTCATTGAATTCATGCTGCCCTTTTGTCCTGTCGCACTCGCGCTGCGCAAGCTCGATCAAAGTTTCAATGTGCTTCACGTACCTGTTTTGAAGAAGCTCGTCCGAGAACATCGATATAAGCGTCGGCGAAAGAGATATCGTTATCTTGAAATTTACGTTGTCGTTGATAAGCCCCTCGAAAGTGTCAATGAGAGGAATATAGGTTTCCGTTATCGCCTCGTAGAACCAGTCTTCTTCCAGGAATTCCTCGTGCTCCGGATGGCGCACGTAAGGAAGATGCGCATGTAAAATTATAGATAAATATCCTTTTTCCATAAGTGGTTTTTACTGCTTTAAATGACGTCCGAGCGGGCTGCTTGGAGATGACATAAAACCCGAGGATCTCAGCTCTAAAAGATGCTTTTTCATAAGCTCCCTGATCTCTCCGGAGCTTTTACCCATCCCGAATCCGCCCGAAAGCGCGTAGATACGCTCAAAATCCACTGTCATCCATTCTTCATCTATTATATCGGATATCCCGTTCCTGGGGGTTGTAACGGCATTTGACCTTGCCATAGCTGTAAATTTTCCATCAAAGGACAGAAAACCGATATCAACAATATATGTTCGGTCAGCCTCGGGCACATTTATGTACCAGTTCCTGGCGCCATATGGAACGGTAATATCAAAGTTTCTCCATGGTTGAGAGGATGTATCATAAACCCTTAAAATTTCTTTTGCACTGTTAAGATCGCCGCTCAAAAGGCCTCTGATCTCTTTATATTTGCTTTCTGTGATCTCCCAGTATGCGTGGATCCAGAGAGGGTCCCTGACAAGAAGGACTATTTTATTGTCCCCGTATGCGTGCGGAAATTCAAATTCTTTCTTGGCTTTCTCTGCCGGCATTTTAATTGACCCTTAGAACGGAATTTTCGCTGCCAAAGGGGCTCATCATGTGCTCTGTGGTCGGGTCGGTGAACCAGTTGCCGTCAATGAGAAATCTGTATTGATGTTCGCCTGGAGCAATTTTCACGGAAGCCATCCATTCTCCGCTGCGTCCCGGTTTAGACATATAGATCGCGCCTTTTTCCCACTCCGTAAAATCCCCTGCTATCTTTATTTCACTGCAGTCCATGGGCGACTGAAATTTGATCTTAACAAGACGCTTTCTGCCGCTCACCATATAAATTTAACACCTCCTTTTACTGTTATATTTTGATCTCTCTTAAATATTTTGCCGCTTCTTCCGGCGGGGTCGGACAAATATACAACCCTGTCCCCCATTCAAATCCGGCTGTCTTGGTCAGCCTTGGTATTATCTCAATGTGCCAGTGAAAGTCGTACTGGACCGTTCCCCAGTAATCGGGCTTTCCCGCCCTGGGCACGGGATTTGGGGATGTATGTATCATGTAATTGTACGGCGGATCGTTCAGGCACTTTTTAAGCCTTACCATGGTCTCTTTTAAAAGCTTCGCAAGCTGAATGCGCTCCTCATCCGCGATAATAGAAAAGTTATGCTGATGGCGTCTGGGCAATATCCATATTTCAAAAGGAAATCTTGAGGCAAAAGGCGTAAAGCTCACGAAATGCTCGTTTTCCGAAACTATACGGGTCCCTTCACCCATCTCCTGCCTTATCATGTCGCAGAAAATGCATCGTTCTTTTTCATGGAAATATTCCCTTGAGCTCGTAAGTTCAAGCTTTATATATCTTGGAGTTATCGGTGTTGCTATGAGCTGGGAATGAGAGTGTTCAAGCGACGCGCCCGCTGCTTCCCCGTAATTTTTGAAAACAAGCACATACCTGAACCTCTTGTCTTTTTCAAGGTCAGCGATCCTGTTCTTATATGCCCACAGGATCTTGTCAATATGGGCCTCTTCCATGTCAGCCAGGGTCTCTGCATGTTTCGGCGTCTCGAGTATTACCTCATGAGCACCGATGCCGCTCATCATATCAAATATCCCTATGCCGGTCCTGTTCACTTCACCTTCTACCACCAGGGCCGGGAATTTATTCGGTATCACCCTTACTGACCAATCGGTCTTGTTCGGCTCGCTTCCCGGTTTTCTCCATGCGACTATTTCCTTCGGCGTGTTCGCTTCCTGGCCTTCGCAAAAGGGACAATATTTTCCCTCGGTGATCTTTCCGGCGCCGCCTTCCTTGAAATCAGAAGGCCTCCTGCCGCGCTCGGTCGCGATAATGACCCACCTGTCCGATATGGGATCCTTGCGTAATTCTGGCATTAAACTCCCCCTATTCTATTAAAAGCCTTAAACTGTTAACCCACTTGCTTCCGGGTTCGATGATCAGTCTTTTATTCGGAAAGACCAGAGAACTCTGATATGTCCTTTCAAAACCGGCTTCCGACTGGGAAACCGTTTCTATCGGGAACCTCCAGATCCTGTCAAGTCCACTCGTTTCCAATGATACACCAAACCCTTTCCATTCGTCAACGATCTTTAGATCGGAGCAGCCCTCGACCTCGCCAATGCTTGCCAATCTCCTGTCATCCAAGTTTTTGCCGGCAAAAACATAATATCTGTCGGGAGAATCGCCCGCAAGCATAGAAAAGTTAAATTCGACCCCAAAGACGGCATCCAGCAGTTCCTGGGATAAGTTCATGATCTCATATTTAATGTTGATGAGAGATTGCCCCTTCATTATTGAAATGACCTTTAGAATTTCCACCGGCAATGCCTTTTTCCCCATATGAAGGCTGCCTTTTCTCTTAAGTTTTAACTCTACTTCGCTGCCTGTCTTTTTGACCATTGCCGTATAAGGTCCCGTCACAAAATCGCCCGTTTCCTTGTACTTCACGCTCATAAAATCCGACAATTGAGTATCTGTCGGCATAAAATGGTCCTGAAGGCTAAGGCGCCTGTGCCGGTCATAAATTAGGTAATTTTCAAGGCCCGGCTCCTTCGCTTTTACCAGTTCATGGATGCTCAGGACCCCTTCTGCTGACGCAGGCTGGGCCGCTGTCCTGATCTTTTTGTGATATGCTTCCTCTCTTCTTGCAAGGCCGTTCAAAAGATTAAAATTTTTCGGCCTGTAATCAAGCTCGAAAAGACATCCTCCGTATGACGGGCTGAAATAGCAGTTAAGCAGGTTATTGCTTACCAGGATCTCATCGGAGGATTCCTTGTCAAAATCCACCGCCCTGACCTCTATGAATTTCTGATCCCCGTAAGCCACTTTATCAGCCTCGACTTCGGCGGCGATAAGGTTCTCATATACCGCATGGCGGAGATAATTAAGATAAAGGCCTCCAAAGACGCCGTGCCAGTACGCGCAGTTGCACTGTCCTTTCCACAGGTCCTGTTTGGAAAGGCGGATCTGTTCATCCCTTGAACCAGATGAAAGCCCGAGTTTCTTTCCCTTCCCCAGAGTTGATATCTTTTCGCTCACGTAAAGCATCTTTTTATGCATATTGTTGCTTTCCGGATATTTTACGAAGAAATTCCTGAAAAAGCCGCCGCGGATGAACCGGCTGTATTCATCATATTTGCCGAAAGATCTTATCTCTTCGACCACCTTTTCATATTCGAGGCCCGCCTTTACCGGAAGCGCCCATTCCATCATTTCGGCATAGGAAGCTGTCGGAAGATAGATCCTGCCCATTGCGCGGTATTCGTCAAGGTATTCGGAGAAAGTCATGGTCCTTATCGTTTCGCGGTCCGCTTCAAGTGCTTTAAGGAAGTTCTCAAGCCACTTGTCTTCGTAGACCCATTTACGGGTACCGGGCCAGACCCCGAACTTTTCACCGTCATCAGCCAACACTGCCGCACGGCCCCCGTCTTCCGTTGCAATGCTTTTTAAATAGTCTATCGTTTCGTGGGGCATCTTAAAAGGCACTAGGTAACGAAGATGCTTGCTTATAGGAAAAACATTGACCTTGCACCCTTCTTCTTCCGTCACATAATAGCCGAAAAGATCCTTTTCATCCGCTCCAGCCGAAATGAAATGGTAATCGTCAACGGCGATATACTCGATCTTTGCAGTGGCGAGGGTCTTTGAAAGATGCGGCTCCCATACGCGCTCAGTAAGCCAGAGTCCTCTCGGTGTCTTGAGAAAGTTCTTCTTTATGAAATCCGTTTCCATCTCTATTTGACCAAGCTTGTCTTCATCCGGGATTATCGGCAGTATCGGCTCATAAAACCCTCCCGTCATCAGCTCAAGCTGCCCTCTTTTTACCAGCAGCTTCAGCTTTTCAATGAATTCCGGGTGAAATTCCAGGAACCATTCGTAAAGTATCCCGCTGTAGTGTGCCGTGAAGCGGATGTTCGGATGGGCTTCCATCGCCTCTATGAAAGGAAGATATGAGTCAAAATACGCACGTCTTATGACCTCCGGAAAATTCCCGACCGGCTGATGACAATGTATGCCGAATAAAAAGTTAATTTTCTTCATGTTTTGTCTTCCTGATCCCCTAATATCCTGATCTCCTGATATACCAATTTACACGCTCCACTGTCTTTCTTCATAATCCGTGGGTGGAACGCGGAAATTTATGCTCCCTCCTCTTGGCCATCTTTCCAGTTCCTGCCCGCCTTTATCAATAGTGACAACGAACTGGACATCATCGTCACACACAGCCTTGATCTCGGAAAACGGAACAGACACCTCCACAATATATTTGATGCCTATGGTGTCAACAGTCTTTAGGTATTTCCAGTGATCA
This sequence comes from bacterium, assembly GCA_043820455.1. Taxonomy (GTDB): domain Bacteria; phylum Margulisbacteria; class WOR-1; order CAVSGV01; family CAVSGV01; genus JBDRDU01. The sequence continues at coordinate 10,971 of JBDRDU010000061.1, forward strand.
TCCTGAAGCTCATGGATATCCAGCTCGAATTTACCTTTATCGTTCTTATAGGAAGCTGTTATCCTGTACTGATGCGGATGAAAGGTCGTCAGGACAAAAGAGATGTCCCTTGATTCTGAACTGCTTGGATCCAAGCTCACATCGAGCCTGACATATAAATTGTCTATATCAAACCCGTAATAAATGCCTTTGACCAGTGTTTGGGATTGGTGCATGGCACCTTTTAGTTTGCCGATATCGTAATAGCCGGCGGAAAGCCACTCGTAATAATTCGTTATCTCGCCGTCCAGCACCGGCTTGATCAGATAGGCAAGCTCTCTTGTAGGCCTGACGGCTGTTACCTGCTTTATCGGTACATCAAGGTACTGCGGGGAAGCTTTTCCTATTATGTGGTAAATGTTTTTCAGATGCTTTCTGAAAAGTTGGTCAAATGTTTCGTCGTTCTCGGAGGAATGGTCGTCGCCGAACCACCAGCACCAGTCGCTGCCCTCCGCTATATAAAGCTCCTTCCAAGCGGTCGCATCCTGCGTCTTTGAGCTTTCCAGCGCCAGTCTCGCGTTATTCAAATAATCCCAGGCCTTATTATCCTCCTCGTGGCCTATCCAAACCCTGAAATTATGGTCGATCCAGGACCCGGAAAACAAATGATGAAGTGGCCTTTCCTGCGGATTTTCAGCCAGAAAATCGCCCACTCTCACTGTCTTAAAATCGCCGTCTTTCGATAATCTTTCATACAGCCCCCTTAAGAAATCCCAGCCATTGTTTTTGTAATATTCCCAGGCGTTCTCGCCGTCAAGTATGATGCTGACAAGGTATTTTTTCCCATCGTCCGGCAGGGACCTTTTGATATTGTTGAGGTGATTCATGAAATCGGAGACAGCTTCCCTCCAGTTCCATTTTGAATAAACAAAACCTATGAGATCGGAAAGGCCGTGATCCCTGAAGATAATATTAAGCGAACAGTTGTCCCTGCGCAGAAGATAAGGGCTGAACAGTTCCTGTGGGGAAAGAGCCCTCCCCCCGACATCGGTTCCGACCAGCGACCTCAAAAGCACTCCTTCATCCGTAGCTATCCATTTTATCCCCGCGTTGCCGATCAGCGGCAGCATGTCCTCGGAAACCGATCCCTCGGACGGCCACATTCCGGAAGGCATAATGCCGAAATGTTCTTTCATGTATTTAACGGCTTCGTTGACCTGAAAGGCCGCATCCTCAGGATGCCTGAATCTGTTCTGAGGCAGTTTAATGGATGGTAATGCCTCTTTTGCGGAATTAGTATCGATTAAAAGAGGAAGAATCGGATGATAATAAGGAGTTACCGTTATTTCGATCTGCCCTTTTTGCTGCAGCTCCTTATATTTAGGCAGGACGGCAGACATCAGCTCTTTTTGTTTGTTCACCAAAACGATCTTGTCCTCTTCAGTGAAATTCCTGCCTTTTTCAAGCAGCGCTTTGATGACCGGATCTTTTGTCTTATAAATATGGCCGAACCAGGACAGATTGGACCATACTTGAAGGTCGGTGAATTCCTGGTCGGTGAAACGGCGCGCCACGCTCTTGATCTCTTCCAGCGTCACGAACCTTCCGCGCTTCAGCAGCAGCTCGTGATACCTCTTGTAAGGGTCAATCATCGTCTCCCAGTTCGCCATGAAAAAGTTCTGAAGGATGAACACCTTGTCATCATTGGACAGGTCCGCGCTTTTTGTCATGGTCGCTTTCAGATGCTTGTCCATGGCGCCCCCATTGACATAATCCTCGATCTGCTCAAGGAGTGATGGAACAAGATTGAAAGTTTGCTTGATGTCCTTAAAATCATCAAGGATCGCGGCCATATCGTAATAATCCTTTATTGCGTGAAGCCTGACCCAGGGAAGGACATATTCATCCGTGATCATATCCTTGTAAAAGGGCTGGTGCATATGCCAGACGAAAGCTATATTAAGGGGCTGGCTGGTCAATTGCCTAATTTCCTTTCCATGTGCCTGCTTTTATCGCAAGAGAAGAAGACGCAAATCCCGTCGGCAGAGTACTCGGGAATTTGGATTCGTCAAAATATACGTTCACGTCGCCGGTGAACTCACCAAAAGAATTTGCCACAAGAGCCCCTCTGATAACCGGATTGCCCGAAACAACAGATGTTCCGGAATTCGAAAAAACTACGCCTGAAAGGTTCAGGTTCCCGGCCAGCGCAACACTGCCTTTGGAAAGCATGCTTCCCACATCCACCCTTATGTTTCCTTCGGCAATGATATGTGTCGCGCTGTAATACGTGGAGCCGGTCGTATAAGCATTTCCGGCAACGTACAGATCACCCTGCGAAATGAACTTTGGCGCGGATGAAGTGTATGTGTTCCCCGTCTGGCTTATTGTCCCCGTGGCAATTATCTCTCCCGGCCCATTGATTGTGGTGTTGCCCGAAATAGTAACATCTCCGTTAACGTATATAGTGCCTCCGTTAAGGTTGATGGTCGTATCTTCATAAATTTGATCGCCCTCCGCCGCGCCATACGCTGCCGTTATCAGATTGTCATAGTACGTAGGGTCGAATGTTGGAAAGTTCGGATCGGGATCCGGCGCGCCGCCGTCGGTCCATGTGCCTTTACCAGAAAGAGTCGTGCCTTCCGGATGATAGACATATCCCTCAGTAAAAGAACTGTTTTTTCCGAAAATCGAGTCGCCTTTCATGTAAACATCGCCTCTTACCGCAACAGTACCCGTAAAGTTTACCCCTGCACCGCAGTAAACTGCGTAATCAAAAGCCGCAGGCAGCCCGCTTATGCTTAAGACCTGTGAAACGGTCTTTGTTATGCCGCTCACTTCTCCCGTTGAGATGACCAGCACTTCGTTCGTGGCATGATCCATAACCGTCAAGAAAAACCCTCCCCATCCGAACGCCTCCCATGTGCTCGCGACCCTCCAGGCGAGCCCTCTGCCGCCCGACCCCGTAGGCGTGCCCAGATACCAGATGGCCTTGTTAAGTCCGGCTTCGGCGACATAAAAAGATTCGATCTCTGAAACTTTGATTCCCGATTCCTTAAGCCTTACCCCTATAAAAGCAAGAAAAGCGAAGACCGTCATGCTTAAAGCCACGACCATGATAAATGTCAAAAGCAAATTCCCTTTACTGTTTTTTCTCATTTTTTCTCCTTTTCACCAAAACTGGCCCATTTTTCCACCATTTCGAGCGTGCTGTATATTTCTTTCGCTCTGTTTACGATCTCATCGGGAAGCCCGGCCAGCTTCGCCACTTCGATCCCGTACGATTGGTCCGCAGCCCCGTCAACGATCCTGTGAAGAAATACGACCTTGTCCCCTTCTTTTTTAACAAGCGTGTTAAGGTTCCTCATCGCTGGATGCTTGTCCGCAAGCTGGGTTATTTCGTGATAATGCGTCGCAAAAAGCGTATAAGCTTTTATCTTTGTGTGAATATATTCCGCAACGGAAGCAGCGATGGACATGCCGTCAAAAGTGGAAGTTCCTCTCCCTATCTCATCGAGTATTATCAGGCTTCTTGATGTGGCATTGTTTATTATGTTCGCCGTTTCCGTCATTTCCACCATGAAAGTCGACTGGCCTGCGTAAATGTCGTCCATCGCCCCTATCCTTGTGAATATCCTGTCAATAATGGGTAGCTGTGCCGAATCTGCGGGAACAAAAGACCCCATTTGAGCCATTAAACATATCAATGACACCTGCCGCATATAGGTCGATTTGCCCGCCATGTTCGGCCCGGTTATCAAGGCAAATCGGCCGCTGTCCCTGTCCATATCCGTGTCATTCGGCACGAACGTGTTCTCCCCCAGCATCGCCTCCACCACCGGATGGCGTCCGCCTTTGATGTGCATCTTGCCGTTGTCCTTAATGACCGGCCTGGAATATTTCCTCTCTACAGCGATCGACGCAAAAGAAAGAAGGACATCAAGCTCCGCCAACGCCCGCGAAACGGCCTGAAGTCCCTTCGTATGCAGGGAAACCTTGCTCCTTACATCGACAAATATGTCATACTCCACGGCGAACATTTTTTCTTCGGCATTAAGTATCAAAGCCTCCCTGTCCTTAAGCTCCGGGGTGATGAACCTTTCGCAGTTGACCAAGGTCTGTTTCCTTATATAATCAGCGGGCACCGATCCCAAGTTGGCCTTTGAAACTTCTATATAATAACCGAACACTGAAGTGTACCCTACTTTTAACGATTTGATCCCCGTGCGCTGCCTCTCTTTAAGCTCGAGTGCCAAGATCCATTCCTTGTTGCCCTGCGTCATGTCTTTCAATCCATCAAGTTCTTTGTTGAATCCTTTTTTTATCAGTCCGCCTTCTTTTAAAGTATGAGGCGGGTCATCATTGATGGCCGCGTTGATCAACCCTGCAACTTCGGCTTGCTTATTAAGTTCTTTTATCTTCTGCGTTTTTCCTGCTTTGCAGTTCTTGAGCGCAAGTTTGATCTTCGGAAGGTGCATCAGCGATACTTTAAGCGCGACAAGGTCTTTCGCGTTCGCGGCCCCTGATGCGATCTTTCCGGTAAGCCTTTCCATGTCATGGACGCAGGAAAGGGAGCGCGAAAGTTCATTCCTTAAGAACAGATCTCGGGACAATTCTGCCACCGCATCAAGCCGCAGATCGATCTCTTTTATGTCGAGAAGCGGCTGAAGCATCCAATTTTTCAGCAGCCTGCTTCCCATAGGGGTCACGGTCCGGTCAATCACCCACGCCAGGCTCCCCCGAATGGACCTGTCCCTTATTGTCGATACAAGCTCCAGGTTCCTCCGGGTCGAAGGATCGATATACATATAATCGCCGATCCCGTAAGGCTGGATCTTATTAACATGAACAAGTGCGCCTTTCTGGGTCTGCTTTAAATATTCGATTATTGCGATCGCCGCGCCATACGCAGCTTTAAGATCGGACAGGCCGAAACTATCCAGCGAGGCCACGTTAAAATGGTCTTTCAGCTTTTTTTTTGCGATATCAAGGTCATAGGTATCCTTGTAACTTGATAATGAATAACCCGCCGACTTAAGGGTTTCAAAAAGTTCCGATGATCCAGAGGGGATTATGTCCGGCACAAGGACTTCAGAAGGAGAGACCCTGTTTATTTCCTCGATCAACGCACAAACGCCTTTTTCGCCGGGGACCTGCGTTATCCTGAATTCTCCCGTAGACGCGTCTATGAAAGCGATCCCTGCATCATTCTTCAGGAAAGAGATCGCCAAAAGATAATTGCTGATCCCTGCGTCCAGCATCTTCGTTTCCTGGACCGTACCGGGGGTTACGACCTTAACGACCTCGCGTTTCACTATGCCTTTTGCGAGCTTCGGGTCTTCCGTCTGATCGCAAATGGCTACTTTATATCCTTTTCCAAGGAGTTTTGAGATGTAATTATCGGCCGCGTGATAAGGGATCCCGCACATCGGCATCCTATTGTCTTCCCCTCCCCTGCCCGTGAGCGTTAATTCAAGCTCCTTTGACGCGATCTTCGCGTCCTCATTGAACATCTCATAGAAATCGCCCAACCTGAAGAACAAAATAGCGTCTTTATGCTGGGATTTTATGTCTTGGTATTGCTTGACCATAGGAGAAGCAGCTTCTGTAGTTTTCATAACCTTAATCGTCGCTCGCCTGCGGTCGGGGCAAGCCCTCCTATTTTCTTATCTTAACGCCGAGTTTTTTTGCAAGGTTAAGGGATATCTCCTCGTGTTTCGCGTTCACTTCCTCATCGGTAAGGGTCCTGTTTGCCTTCCGGTAAGTCACGGAATACGCCAGGCTGTAATATCCTTTTTCTATCTGGTTCCCCTCATATTTGTCGAACAGGGCTATTCCCTCTATCAGTTCCCCTCCAGAAGCCCTGATCTCGCCTATGATCGCCTTGTTGGAGACTCCATATGGAACGATCATTGCGATATCACGCTTAACGGCGGGATACAATGGTATTTCCTTGTACTTTGGAGGAAGTTTTTTGATGTTCAATGTTTCATCAAGGTCCAGGGAAATAACGTATATGGGCCCTTCTATTTCAAGTTTGCGCCCGATATCCGGATGAAGCTCCCCGAACACTCCTATCGTCTTTTCTGTCTTATGGATCGCCGCCGACCTGCTCGGATGATAGCCGGGGAAAGCATTCTCTTTAATTTCATAACTGACGCCAAGGTATCCTAGAATATCCTCTATAATCCCTTTTATCTGGAAAAAGTCCATGTTTTCTTTTTTTCCGTCGTAACGGTAAGATCTTTTGCCGTATAGGACCGCGCCAAGCTCGGCTTTCTCTGTAATTACTCCTTTATCATCCTTGTAAAATATCTTCCCTGCCTCGAAAATGTTCACATCCTCTACCTGCCTGTTCAGGTTAAAGGTCAGAACTTTCAAAAGGCCCGGCAGAATAGATGGCCTCATAACTGAGAGGTCATCCGATATGGGGTTCAATATCCTTATGCTCTGCCCGCGCTTTTCCCCTATATCCGCTTCTTTCGGCGGCAGCATTGAATAAGTGAGGACTTCATTCAATCCCGCATCGATCAAAATGGTCTTTATCCTTTTTATCTGGTCCTCAGAAACGCCTTTAGTGTTCTTTATTTTCAGGTCGGGATTAGTTACGGGTATCTTTTCATAGCCATGGATCCTTGCTATCTCTTCTATTATGTCTATCTCTCTTTCGATATCGCCGGCACGGAACAGAGGAACTTCCACGTTCGATCCTTTAACCTTAAATCCCAGCCTGCTGAGTATGGAGCTTATTTCCGTGAACTTAAGATCTGTCCCTAGAATATCGTTCACTCTTTTCAGCCTTAATGCAACTTTTTTCGGTTTACGGTCTTTTGCTTTTATGTCCACTTTGCCGGCTGATATTTTTCCGCCAGCAAGTTCCCCCATGAGGTCCGCGGCCCTGTCAAGAGCGGCTTCAACGCCATTCCAGTCCACTCCCCTCGCAAATCTGATGGATGATTCAGTTCTTAACTTTAAATATTTTTCCGCTTTATGGATGGTTTTTGGATCAAAGTACGCTGATTCAAGAAGGATATCTTTTGTTGAATCAATGACTTCAGTACTCATGCCTCCCATGACCCCGGCAACAGCGATAGCTTTTTGAGCGTCAGCGATAACAAGGCATTCCCCCAATTCCCTCTTCTCGCCGTCGATAGTGGTCATTTTTTCGCCCTTTGCGGCCTTCCTGACGATCAATGTCCCATCTTTAAGCGAATTGAGGTCAAATGCATGAAGAGGCTGCCCCATCTCCAGAAGGACGTAGTTCGTTATGTCGACCACGTTATTGATAGGCCTCATCCCGCAGGCGATAAGCCTTTCCTGCATCCACTGCGGGGACGGCTTTATTGAAACGTTCTTTATCACCCTTGCCATATATCGGGGGCACAGACCTTTATCCTTGACCGATATTTTTGCCGATTTTTTTATTCCTTCCGAAGATTCCCTGACCTTTATTAAAGGGAACTTCGCTTTTTTGTTCAATATCGCCCCGACTTCTCTGGCGACCCCGATAATTGACAGGACATCTATCCTGTTGGGCAGGACATCTATGTCCAGGACCGCCCCGCCTATGCCGAGGACCTTCCTTATATCCTCTCCAACAGCCGCGTCTTTCTCCAGAATGAATATTCCCTCGGCGGTGTCAGAAAGCCCGAGTTCCACCTTTGAACAAAGCATACCGAATGATTCAACGCCGTGAAGTTCCCTGTTCTGTATCTTGATCCCCGACGGCAGAGTCGCGCCGTGGACCGCAACGGGGACCTTATCCCCCACTTTTACGTTCCCGGCTTTGGTAACGATCTGAAGTATCTTTATCCCCGTGTCGACCTGGCAGATCATGATGTCAGGTTTTGTAGCGTGGCGCTCCGCTGCCTTGACCTTGCCGACAACAACATCAGATATGGACCTGCCGTGATACTCTATCGCTCCAACTTCCAGCCCTGCCATGGTAAGTTTGTCAGCCAAAGCTTCCGGCACGAGGCCGACTTTTATATATTCCTTAAGCCATTGAAGAGGTACTTTCATGACCTATCTCCGTTATTCATGAATTAAAACTGCCTCAAAAATCTCAGGTCATTCTCATAGAACAACCTTATATCAGGTATGCCGTATTTAAGTATCGCGATCCGTTCTATGCCCATCCCGAAAGCAAACCCGGAATATTTCTCAGGATCATATCCGACGTTCCTGAAAACGTTCGGATCGACCATTCCTGCGCCAAGTATCTCAAGCCACCCCGTGTTCTTACACACCCGGCACCCCACTCCGCTGCAGATGATGCATTCAATGTCCATTTCCGCGGACGGCTCTGTGAACGGGAAGAATGACGGCCTGAACCTGACGCGCCGTTCAGCACCGAACGTCTCGCGGGTAAAATAAGTAAGAGTGCCCTTCAGGTCGGCAAAGGATATGTTCTTGTCAACGACAAGGCCTTCAAGCTGGTGAAAAACGGGGGAATGGGTCACGTCCGCGTCGCACCGGTAGACACGTCCCGGCATGATGATCGACAGCGGAGGATTTGTCTTTTCCATGACCCTTATCTGCACAGGAGAAGTATGCGTCCTTAAAACATGTCCTCCTTCAATGAAAAATGTCGCCTGCATGTCCATTGCGGGATGTTCGGAAGGAAAATTGAGGGCTTCAAAATTGTTCCAGTTCGTCTCTATGTCTGGTCCTTCCGCCACGGAATAACCTATCCTAGTGAATATTTGCTTTATTTCTTCAAGGGTCTTTGTGATCGGATGGAGCTTACCCTTGATCATCCCGGTCCCTGGAAGGGTTATGTCTATTTTTTCTCCTTTTAACTTTCTTGTCGTCTCTTCGCGTGAAATATTCCCTGTTCTTTCGTCTATCAGCAGCTTTATCTTGTTCTTTATCTCATTTGCGAGCTGCCCTGCTTTCGGGCGGAGAATGTCGGAGAGCGAGGGAAGAAGCTTCAAGGCCTCCTGTATCTCGCTTTTTTTTCCGAGATATTTTATTCTTAGCCCTTCAAGCTCTTCCAGGGAAGATGCTCCCGTTATCGCAGATACGGCTTCCTGTTCTATCTTTAGCAGTTTATCCTGCACTTGTTCTCCTTTGCCTCAGAGCTTCATATAAAATCACGGCGCACGAAACAGCGGCATTCAGGGATTCAACTCCTCCGAGCATCGGGATGGAAACCGACTCATCTGAAAGCCTTTCAACTTCCGAGGATATTCCCTTGCTTTCACTGCCGATAACAACGGCAACGGGGCCGCTATAATCCACCGAATAATATTCTTTTGCGGCATCTACAACGGTCGAAATCATCCTTATCCCACGCCGTTTCAATGCTGATGCGAGATCGATTATATCATCAATTTTTACGATATTTAAATGAAAAATCGACCCTGATGAAGACCTGATAACCTTGCTGTTATACGGATTGACCGTTCCTTTCGTTAATATGATCCCTGAACAGCCAGCGGCATCAGCTGTTCGAATGATCGTCCCCAGATTGCCGGGATCCTGAACTCCGCATGCAACAACTATCAAAGGATCGTTCTTCTCAAAGAGACTCCCGAGATCGGAGATCTTCGGCCTGACCGCGGCGATGATCCCCTGCGGGGTTTCGACCTCGGAAAGATCTTGGATCACTTTTTCGTTTGCTTCTTCGTTCGGGATGCCGGCTGAGATCAATTTTCCCAAAAGGTCCCTGCCTTCAGATGTTTCAAGGATTTTTTCGCTGTAGATCACCTTCTCAAGAAGTCCCGCCTGCATCGCTTCTCTCACAAGGTGAACACCCTCAACTAAGAATTTGCCCGCGGTCCTGCGGGGTTTATTTGACTTAAGTGAGCTGAAATACTTCACTTTTTCGTTTTGGCTGCTGGTAAGCATCTATCTTTTAATATGCTCCGGAACCGAAGATGATCGTCGGAATGGTCCGCAGGACTATCCTGAAATCCATCCAAAGGGACCAGTTCTCGATATAATAAATGTCGAGCCGGACCATGTCCTCGAACGAGAGCTCGCTTCTTCCGGACACCTGCCAAAGGCCGGTGATCCCCGGACGGACCCGAAGTCTTTTCTTGTGCCAGGCGGAATATCTTTCGACTTCGATCGGCAGAGGAGGCCTGGGCCCGACCAGACTCATATCACCCATCAGAACATTCAACAGCTGCGGCAATTCATCGATGCTGAGTTTTCTTATTATCTTGCCCACTCTCGTGATGCGCGGATCATCTTTTGCCTTGAACCTGATTATGTCACCGCCCTTTTGAGCAATAACCTCTTCAAGCCTTCCCTCGGCGCCTTGGACCATTGACCGGAATTTGTAAAGGTTGAACATCTTCCCGTCTTCGCCCACCCGCTTTTGAGTGAAAAGGACCGGCCCTCTTGATTCCAGTCTGATCGCAACCGCGAAAAGAACGATCAAGGGCGACAGTACCAAAAGCGCTGTAAGAGAAACGCATATATCAACGAACCGTTTTAAAAAGGCATTGAATCCCTGTAGCCCGATCTCTTTTATCGTAAGAAGTGGGATCCCTCCTATTTCGTCCGTAGAGATCCTGGAAGCGATCAGTTCGAGTATTCCCGGCACAAGTTTGAACTCCACTCCCTCCGATTCGCATTCCATGATGATGTCCAGCACTTTTTGCTGGCGCAATTTCCCTGTCGCCAGAATGACCTCATCAATATTAAGTTCCTTTATCTTGTTCTTTGTGCTGATGATCAACCCTATAACAGGGACACCATAAAAGTCCCTCCCTGTTTTATCCGGATCGTCATCCAAAAACGCCACGGCTTTATATCCTATCTCTTTTTCCGTGGATATTTTGAAAGCAAGCCCCTGTCCGATCTCCCCTGCTCCCAATATAAGGGTCCGGCGGACGCCCACCCCTCTTTTATAAAGCTCTCTCTGAACGCTGTTCAGCACATACCTTGAAAATATCATTAATGCGGAGCAGATCAGCAATGCATAAATGAGCAGCGCTCTTGAGAACCAGAATTCCCTGTACAAGAACAGGAGCGCAAATAAAAGCAGCACGCCCGCAATGGTTGCCCCGAATATCGATGATGCCTCATCCGCAGTGGATGTAATATCTTTCTTATCATAAAGCCCGAGCAGCTTGAACAATGCCAGCCATAAGAACGTTACAAATACGAGAGAATAATAGAACCTGTGCAGCTGCGGCACTATCGCAGGCATTTCCCCCAAGAACCATTCAAACCTCGCATAATACGCTAAAATGAAAGCGACATTTATCATGACAGCATCTATTACGATGAGCAGTAAAGCCGGGAATTTTGCGGATCTTTTTAACATTATTTCGCTCTCCCCAGCATATCCTTCGCGTACTGGTTGTTAGGATCTACCATCAACGACTGGTTGAATTCCTCCCTAGCCTTATCCTTTTGTCCAAGTGTGAGAGACACAAGTCCCAAGCCATTATGAACGTTCACATTTTTCGGGTCTATCAAGTAAGCCCGTTCAAAACTATCCTTTGCTTTTGCAATATTCCCCATTTTCGCGGCCATGAATCCCAAGTTGATAAGGGCTGTTATGTTCTTCGGATTCACCGCAACCATTTCTTCATAAACTTTTAATGCCTGGCCTATCTCGCCTCTCCTGACATATATGGACGCGAGATTCTCCTCAAATACTGGATTGTTCGGATATCTGTCAAGGAAACCCTTAAATATCTCGATGACTTTTTCTGATCTGCCAAGTTTCATATATATGTTCGAAAGGCTTGCCACAACATCGGACAGCTGGGGATTGATCTCGACCGCTTTTTCATACATCTGGGCGGCTTCTTTGTTCTTCCCCCTTTTTTCATACACGGAACCGATGATCTGATAAGCCTCCGCATAAAGCGGGTCTATCTGGATCGCTTTCTGCTCCGCATCGATCACTTTGTCCAGGTATTTGCCGTCGTTCATGGACAGAATATAATAAGCTCTCCCGGTTATGTAAAAATTATCCGCACTGTACGGGTCCACTTTGCTTGCAAGGTTAAGAATGTCCACCGATTTATTGATATAACTACCGTCTTGGGCCATCTGGGCTAGATTAAGAACGGCTATGCCGTAATGCGTCCACGTGCCTGCCTCATAAGGGCTTATCTTCAAGGAAGTTTTGTACTCCTTTATCGCATAATCGAACCGCCTTGAATCAGTTAAGGTCTTCCCCGTCTTAAAATGCATATCGGCTCGGAACTGTATGGTCGATAAATATGCGACAAACAAGGCAAGGATTATCGTGACAGCAAATATCAACCAGGGGATATCTGAGAGATCAACATTCTTATCGGGTTCCGGTTGCTGTGCCTTAACGTATATCGATGCTGTCATCCCCATCATTATCCAGAGAAGCGTTGTTATCGCCACCACCCCAAAACTGAATTGATTTTGAACAAGGTATGCCGCGGATGCCCCCAAAAAGCCGGCCGTGAACAACTTAAGTTCAGGATCATAATCGCCCCTGATCAATTTGCATCCTATATAAAAGAAAGTGAACAGCATCCAAACATAAACAGCAAGAGCAATGACACCCCTTGTCACTGCCATATCGCATACTTCGTTATGGCACCTGTCCTGTTTAACATGAAATCCTTCATAAAAACGGAATTTGTCGGTTTCATATCTAGGGAACACCATTTTAAGCACTTCTTGGCCGATCCCGAAGAAAGGCCTGTCGGCAATTATCCTGTAACCGCTCTTCCATGTCTCGAACCGTGAGAGAGCGGCGCTGTACTGCATGATCGGCGTCTCTCTTTTTCCGAGTTCCTCTCCCATTCTTGATGCTTCATAAGCAGCCCTGCCAAAAGGGGAAAAATCCGGGTTCAATGAGGTTATTGCGGTAACGATCACCACCAATATGAACAGGACCGAGAGCTCTCTCCATTTGCCGATGGTCAAGTCCCTGTTAGCCAGGGTAAAGAACAAAAACACGCCCGCAAAAAGGCCCATAAATCCGCCGCGACTCTGGGTATATAAAATACAAATATAAATGAGGAACATGCTCAATATTAATGACCATCTGATCGCCCAATCATATAATACGTGCCAGTCGAACGGAACAAGCCGTTTAATATCCCCCATATTAAGGAGCAATGCCAATCCAATGATAAAGGCCATGTCCACGTATGCGGCAAGAAAATTCGGCTGCCCTATCGTCCCGATGACCCGTTGCCACGTGATCACCCCTCCCCATGCATAAGGATCCAGCCCCATCCTTTGGATCACGCCATATATGGCCATACACACTCCCGCGATTATTACCGTATACATAACCCTTAATATCTGTTCTTTAGAATGAATAAAATTTGTTGTAATAAAAAATATTAACCCGTAAACATAAAGAGTGGAAAGCCCTTCATATCTCCCGTAAAAGCCCATAAAGCTTGTAAGCACGTGAACAGACGTAAGAGTTGCTATGGTGCAGACCAGCATATAGGACAGTACAGGATAGTCCAGTGGACTGCGAACGAATTTATGCTTCTGTTTCAGCATTATCTTGACCGCCCAGATGGTCAAGATAATTATAATAATGATCCTGATGGTAGTGACCTTCGTTAGAGAAAAAACTATGCCCACGCGCCTGTCAAATATCACCGGAGCAAGAAAGACCAACGCGATATAGAACATTTCTATGGCAATATCAAACATTGACTCCCGCCTTGCGGATCTAACTTCTTTTGGCATCAACAAACCTCTTATATTTTTGCTCTACGAATGACCTGATCCGTGTTTTAAATATTTCTTTATCGAACTTTAGCGCATTATCTCTTATCATTATTGCATCAAAATCCATTTTCAGGAATCTTTTAATCGCATCGGCCAAAGAATGTTCGTTTTTTTTATTAAAAAACACCCCCGTCTTGTCATCCAAAACGGTTTCCAGCGCTCCGCCTGATCCATATGCGATCACTGGTCTTCCAGCAGCCTGTGATTCAACGGGCGTAATGCCAAAATCCTCTTCTCCAGGAAAGATAAATGCCCTGCATCGGGCATAATAATCCGGCAGCTCTTTATCCGAAACCTTTCCCAGAAATTCGATGTTCCTGCCGGCCATGGCCATGAGCTTTCTTTTATAAGGGCCTTCCCCTATTATCTTAAGTGGCAGGCCGAGCTCATTGAAAGCTTTAATGGCGATATCAACTTTTTTATAAGCATTTAATCTCGACACGACGAGAAAATAATCTGAAATATTTTCCGATGGAGAGAACGCTGTCACATTTACCGGCGGATAAATCACCTCAGATTTGACATTGTAAAGATCTTCGATCCTCTTAGCAATATAATTCGATATTGCGATGAAATAGTCGACATTCTTATTTGTTTTCAGGTCCCATTTTTTCATCCCTTTTAACAAGCCCGGTAATATCAGCCTTACTAGCAGATTATAGTCTTCTTTTTCAATATAATCCTCATATCTCCATACGAAACGCATAGGTGAATAGCAGTAACATATATGGCACGCATCAGCCCCTTTCCTGATGCCTTTGGCAAAAGCGCTGCTGCTGCTCAGAACAACGTCATAATCGGACAGATCAAAACTTTCAAATGCCACAGGATACAAGAACAGGTACTTTTTAAAATGCTTTCCCAAGAACGGCAGGCGCTGCATAAAAGAAGTGCGTATATCCATTTTCTTAAAGGACGCCGGTAATTTACTGGGAAGATAAATTGAGGTATAGATCGGCGCCTGGGGAAAGATTTCATGCATGACCTCCACAACCCTCTCTGCGCCCCCAAACTGGTTCAAATAATCATGGGCAATAGCGATCTTCATTTAATTACGTCTCTCCAGTAATCCAGAAGATCTTTTAATGTCTGTTCAAAAGGTATTTGAGGTTCCCATCCGGTCTTTTGTTTGAATTTGGCGAAATCTCCCTGCAATACCTGAATGTCAGACGGCCTCATCTTTTGAGGGTCTGGCCTTACCTCGCACTTGACCGCGGCGATCCTGATGAGCGAATCAAGCAGATCCTTTATTTTTACCGCTTTGCCGGAGCAAATGTTATAAACTTCGCCCGGGTCACATTTGTTCATCGCCAGCCAATATGCCCGGACAACATCCCTTACATCCGTAAAATCCCTCCAGGTGTTAAGGTCCCCCACTTCAATAATGGGTTCTTTCTTCTTTTTCTCTATCATGACTATCTGTTTTGCAAAAGCTGAACAAACAAAAGCATCTTCGCGCCTCGGACCGGTAAGATTGAACGCCCTTGTTCTGATTATTTGAAGACCATAGCTTTTAAAATACTGATACCCCAGAAGGTCCTGTCCAACCTTGCTTACCGCATAAGGACTTATAGGCCTCAGCATATTTGTTTCCTTAACAGGCTGTTCATCTTTTGTGACAAATCCGTATTCTTCGCTGCTTCCAGCAAGAAGCATCCTGGGGTTCAACTTTGCAGACCTGACAGCCTCGAAGATATTCAGCTCACCGATGATATTCGTTATCATTGTCTCTGCAGGCGAAGCCCAAGAAGCCTTAACTGAGCTTTGGGCAGCCAAATGATAAATGTGATCCGGCCTAACCCTGTCGATTAAATCCCTGATCGTCATTGCATCGCGAATATCGCACTCATAAAGCTCCAGCCTATCCTTAATTTTTTCAATATTCTCAAGCCTGCTTCTCCAGCGAGTGGTTGCGCATACCTTATCATGTTTTGTCAGAAGAAATTCCGCAAGATGGCCCCCCACAAAACCTGTAACACCTGTAATTAAAACTTTCATGGCTGGTTGTCTCCTTTTCTGGATTTACCTGTTCTTATATGCTTTGTTATAGTAATTCTTATATTCGCCGCTGATTATTTTCCCCCACCAGTCCCTGGTATCCAGATACCACTTGATGGTACTTTTCAATCCTTCTTCAAATTTGTATTTTGGCTTCCAGCCAAGCTCCTTCATTATCTTGCCTGCATCCATCGCGTAACGCCTGTCATGCCCCGGCCTGTCCTTAACATGTTCGATCAGCGACCCTTTTCTGTGTAAGGAACTCAGGATAAGTTTTACAACATCGATATTTTTCCATTCATTATTGCCGCCAATATTGTAAACTTCGCCGATCTTGCCTTTTTCTAAGATCAATTCGATCGCGCTGCAGTGGTCTTCCACATGCAGCCAATCCCTGACATTAAGCCCGTCCCCATATACCGGCAAAGGCTTATTCTGTAATGCTTTGATTATCATCAAAGGAATAAGCTTTTCGGGAAATTGATAAGGCCCGTAATTATTGGAACATCTTGATATGATCGATGGAAAACCAAAAGTATGATGGTAAGCATTAACCAAATGGTCGGCAGCCGCCTTGCTTGCGGAATATGGGCTGTTCGGAGAAAGAGGCGTATTTTCCTTGAATTTGCCTGTCTTGCCAAGCGAACCGTAAACTTCATCCGTGGATATTTGTATGAACTTTTTGCCTTTAAACCCCTTCTTTGACCAATAATTTCTGGAAACATCAAGAAGGACCTGCGTGCCCAGAACATTCGTTCTTGTGAAGATCTCGGGCCCCAATATGCTTCTGTCAACATGGGATTCCGCGGCAAAATTGATGACCACCTCAATGTCAAGGTCCGAGATTATTCTTTCGACGATCTTCGGGTCGTTTATGTCCCCTTTGACGAAACTGTAGTTCTTTTTGCCGGCAATACCGCTTAGGTTCTCAAGATTGCCCGCATATGTCAGTTTATCGAGATTGCATATGAAGTAATCTTTGCCTATCAGATACCTTATGAAATTGCTGCCGATAAACCCGCAGCCGCCGGTAACTAATATTCTTTTCACTTTACGGCACATCCTTCAATAAGCAGTGTCGCCAGCTCAAGCGTTTCAAATGTCCCTGCATCTGTCCACCAGCCCTGCATTATCTCATATGCTATTTCTCCGCGTTTAATGTATTCATTATTAACGTCGGTTATTTCAAGCTCGCCTCTGGCTGAGGGCTTAAGTTTTTTGACGATCTCAAAGACGCTGGGATCGTACATATATATGCCCGTCACTATCAGTTTGCTTTTTGGCTGTTTGGGCTTCTCCTCAATGCCGATGATCTTGCCGCCGCTTACTTCCGCAACGCCGAATCTGCTCGGATCCTTCACTTCTTTAAGTATCAGCTTTGCCCCTGATGCCTGTTCATTGAACTTTGAAGCAAAATCGGACAGATCTTCCTCAAAAATATTATCCCCGAGTACGGCAAGTATCTTTTCGCCGCCTGCAAAATGTTCGGCAAGGCCCAGCGCCTGCGCGATGCCGCCTGCTTCATCCTGCACTTTATACGTGAACCTGCAGCCAAATGCTTTGCCGCTCCCGAGCAGGTTCACAACATCCCCCATATGTTCAACGCCCGTTATTATCAGTATCTCGTCGATCCCTGCCTGTTTGAGCTTGTTGAGGGGATGATAGATCATCGGTTTTCCTGCAACAGGCAAAAGGTGCTTGTTAGTGACCTTTGTCAAAGGATACAGCCTTGATCCGGTCCCGCCAGCCAGTATTACGCCTTTCATAGTTCCTCCTGTTTTCTGGGTATATTATACCATTTTTTAAGTCGTTTTTTTCTCTTCAAGGTAGGCTTCAAGCGCCTTGTCCCATGTGCGCAGGTCGTCTAGTCCGATCTTCCTCAAATTGCTGTTGTCCAGGGCCGAAAAAGCAGGCCTTCTGGCTTTGGCTTTAAATTCCCCTGTCGCAGCCTTTTCCAGCTTTACTTTGGCGCCGGTCAGTTCAAATATTTTTCGGGCGAACTCATACCAGCTGCAGCTGCCCTTGTTGGCAATATGATAAAGCCCGTAATGTTCCGTTCTTATTAACTGGTCGATCTTGCGGGCAAGGTCCAGAGTATATGTCGGGGACACTATCTGATCACCAACGACCCGTACGCTCGGCTCGCGCTTCGCAAGATTTAGCATCGATTCAACAAAATTACCCCCACCCTTCCCCAGGCAGCCAGCCGCTCCGTACAGACCGCAGGTTCTAACAAGGAAATATTTCTTGAGGATGGTCCTGACATATTCTTCCCCGGCAAGCTTCGAGAGGCCGTATACCGTTCCGGGATCCGGAAGATCTGTTTCAACATACGGGGTTCCTTTCTTGCCGTCAAAAACATAATCAGTGCTGATATGCACTAATGCCGCACCTGCATCCTTGCAGGCCAGACAGAGATTTTTTACGCCGAAAGCATTGACCGCAAAAGCTTTATCTTTATTCTCCTCACAATCATCCACCCTGTGATACGCTGACGTGTTGATCACCACATCGGGATTGTACTTATTGATGATCGTTGAAACATTGTTTTCGTTCGTAACATCGATGTCGGAGATCGTAAGAGGCGTCAATTCCGATCTATTTATCATCTTTTGAAGGTCCGTACCAAGCTGTCCATCCGCACCTATAAGAAGTATTTTCATGCGTGTATTATAATTTATTTACTCTGTCATTTCTATTCATTCCGCAGATACAGGCTTGCCCGTATTCGGCAAGACCCGGGCTTATGACGATTGATCGGGATTTTGGATACCAGGGTTTCTTCATATTTAATGAACTTTTCATCCAACACTATCCTGTATTTGCCGCCCATCTGCATTCTTATTTTTTCAATATATCCTTCCGGGAATGCGCGGTCATCCAGAATATGCGTTACAAGCCATATCCTCCGGCCCTTGATATCCGCAACATTTATCGAATCTTTATGCCCCTTGCTTAGACAATACAATTTAAGATGCCTGCCATCTTGAATATTAAAATAATAATTCAGCAGTCTATGCACTATAGACTGATTGCTCGTAACTATAAAATCTCCTTTGCGATATTCCTTCTTTATCAGAGCGGCCACTTTTCTCCAGGGCTCTATCTGATTGGAATTGTGATACTCTCTCAATGAAAAATAGTTCGATATCGCCATGACCTGGAAGACGGCAATCATCATCAAAAGCGCATATCTCATGCCCCTACGTTCAACCCGGGAAAGCGAATACCCAAAAAGCAATAGGTATGCCGGCAAACAGGGGATAAGATATTTCGGCATTGTCGGGCGAAGAAAAAATGCCGCGAAAAGGACGGGGAAAAGAATGAGCGTCATAAGGAAAACGACCCGCCCGTCACTGATATATTTGAACGACCTGATAAAAAGACCCCCGAAAATGAACCCAATCGGCAGAACGATAAGAACGTTCCACGGCGCCACGGTCTCTCCAAGCGAAAGGACGAAAAAGAAAAGAAAAGGTTTAATGTATGATGGGAAAACCTGAAAGGCCATATCCGATGAGCCTGAAACGATAGCTGAAAAACTGCAAATGACCATTCTGGCGTATATCGGGGCAACCAGCATTAAAGCCAGCAGCTGCATCCCTGTAATGATTGAAAATTGCCTGATATTCTTTTCCCTCAATAGAAAATACAGCGCGGCCAGCCCTTCGGCCAGCAATACAAGTATCGCGTAAATATGCGTAAAAAGCAGGAGAAGAGTAAAAACAAAATATCCCGTCAAATTGAATGGATCGATCTTTCCTGAATGAAGCCTCCAATAATACTTATAGGACATGATGGTGAACAATAACATTACGCCGTACATCCTTATCTCCTGTGAATGCATTATAGCCAGCGGAGATATCGTCAGCAGGAAGGCGCTTATCAGCGCGGCGGGCTCATCGAACATTTCCCGGGCAAAAGAATAAAAAGCTATGACAGCAAAAATGCCGACAATAACGGACAGAAGCCTTAAAGCGTATTCCCCCGGGCCGAACATTTTGATCCATGCAGAGAGGAGAAGAAAATACACCGGCATATGTGAATCGTTCACAAGACCCATGGATGAAGCAGTAACATTGTGTTCGAATATTTCCAGGGCAGCATATAGACTGTGAGACTCGTCTCCCCAGAGGCTTCTGAAAGTCGGGTCATAGAACCTGATTGCAGACGCAACAATTAAGATCAAAATGAACAACAAAAGATGTTCTTTTTTCATTTATTTCTCTTTCAAACGAACCACTTACGCATCTCCCGGGGGCTTACAACAGCGCGTTTCATTATTACGCGTCTTTTGCTCAAAGCAAAGGGCAATTGCATGATTATTTGAGGCCATATACCGTTTCGGGGTTCGGACGGTCTGTTTCAATATATGGCTTTCCTTTTTTGCCGTCAAAAACATAATCAGTGCTGATATGGACCAACGCCGCGCCGGCATCCTTGCAGGCAAGGCAGAGGTTTTTCACTCCTTCAGCATTGACCGCAAAAGCCTTATCTCTATTGTCCTCGCAATCATCCACCCTGTGATAAGCGGACGTATTGATTACAACATCGGGCTTGTACTTATTGATTATCGTTGAAATACTGGATTTATTCGTAACGTCGATATCGGAGATTGTAAGGGGAGTTAACTCCGACCTGCTTATCGCCTTTTGAAGGTCCGTACCAAGCTGCCCGTCCGCACCTATCAGCAATATTCTCATGTTTCAAAAACCTTCTTTTTTCATTCGTCCTTCGAACAACCATGCAATTTTAAGCTCTACTGTAAGGAAAATCAACTGGGGATTACAGGACATTCATCTTTTTTCCTTTGCAATCGTAATAAAATACTCGATCGTACTTTTGCTTTATTGCCGGATGAAACGTCGGTCTATAAAAAACATTGTCAGCATTAATAGTGGAGATAAAGAAATCGTCACTTTTGAACAAAAGATATGTCATGCCTTTTATCTCATCCTCTCTTATCGGCATATCCACAAAACACAATCTTTCTTTTACATGAATGATCTGCTTGAAACTTTTCATTTCCGCGAATATCTCCCTTCTAATCTCTTTTTTATCCGTGAATATCTTCTGCATAGCGATCATTCCTAAAAAGTTTACGGAAAATATCAACAAAAACACAAAAACTCCAATGCGCCTAAATCTGCTGCCATCTAACAGGGTGCATATTACAAAGGAGAATATCGCGCATACTCCGACCGAAGCTACGTAAAGATATCTGGCAACTGGCTGAGTTGTAAAGAAAACGAACGGAAAGAGTGTGATGATGAGCCAAAATGAAAAATAAATAATTAAGTCGAGCCTTTTCTTGGCAGCATAAAGGAACAATGCTAAGAATATAATCACAGAGGATACTTTCAGGATGTTCATGCCAAGTATAATATTGCCTCCTAAAGACGCAGCTTTTCTATAACTCGTCACTAAAGGGATGAATACTGTCGAAATATAATAAAGCCAATTATAAATGAAATGCCATCCGAGCTTATACTGCGTTTCCATCCCGGCCACAGGCAAATAATACTTTCTGGTCAGATAAAAGACGAGATAAGCAAATGTGAGGAATATTGACATAAATAATCCCTTAAACAATTGCATATCGATCTTCTTATGATCGATCGTTACTTTGTAAACCAATAATAAAGGGATGAATAATATTGAAGCTTCATGTGTCATTAAGGCAAATACGAACATTATCAATGACATGACGTATTTTTCCCTATTATACAGCATTATCGCCGACAGCAGGAAAATGACGACCAAGGGATAATAGATCGCGACGGTCCAGCCAATGACTTCCCAGCTGCCTAAAAATGTCAAAAACAGAAGCGCGGCAATCAATCCGAATCTTTTATCTTTCTTTATTCCTGAAAGGAAATAATATACTGATATGACAGCCCCGAGGTGAGCGAAGAAAAGCAGCAAATAACACAGCGAAATATCTATATAAAAAAGCTTGTAATATACACTTAAAAACAGATAATGTAATGGTCTGAAAAGATACTCTGCGGAAGAACGAATTATGCCAGACATCAATTCATTTAAACTATCGAACCTTTGTGAGTAATACTGGATAAAATCATCGGCAAAAAGGTACGAACCGAAGATCCTTGAATATACCGCAATATTCACGATGGCAAGGATAATTATCGAGACAATATCGATATTTAAGCGATGCTTTTCGGCCATAATCTTCCTTTTAACAGATAAAAATACCAATAAAGATACTTGGGCAGCCACTGTGCGAACTTGAAATTTGATCGGCCTTTTTCTCTATCCCTCCAGACGACCGGGACCTCCGAGATACTAAATCCTTTCAAGTAAGCTTTTATGATTATCTCCATCCCGATCTCAAAACCGCCGGTGCTTTCGACTTTTATCGAATCCAAAACTTTGCGGGAATAAAGCTTAAAGCTGTTGCTTATGTCGTGAGTAGGGATCCCTGTCAGCAAGTGAAGGCTTAACCCTGCCATTTTTGACAAAAACGATTTAAACTTCGGCCCTCCTATTTGATCGCCGCCTTTCATATAACGCGAACCGCAGACCACATCATATCCCTCTTTCGCCTTCGCCATCATATCGTTGATATGCCCAGGATCCTCGGACATGTCCGACATGAAAACGACCGCGTAGCTCTCCTTTGTATCCTTAATGCCTGTTTTGATGGCGTTCAAAACTCCCCTGCCGTATTTGTTCCTCAAAAGCATGATTTGTGCATTTTCCATTCTTTTCAAACAAGGAAGTGTCGTATCTTCATCAAAGTCATACACAAAATATACACAGTATTCTTCGCGAACCTTCTGCTTGATCTGGTCTATCAGCTCAATGACGGAATCGCCCTCATTGTATACAGGAATGATTATGGCAAGATCGTCGGCCAATCAGATGCCTCCTATCCTGATCTGCTCTCTTATCCAGGGGACTATCTCATCCAGCGCATCGGAAAGCGGGATATTCGCCTCAAAACCAAGCAGTTTTTTGGCTTTGGATACGTCGGGCACTCGTTTTTGCACATCGTATGTGAACGGCTTGTCGCTGATATACTTGAACGGTTTTTCTGGATTTATCTTTTTCCAGATGAGTTTAGCAAGCTGGAGAACCGTTGTAGATTCCTTTGTCGACAGATTAAAATCTTCGTTCAATGCCTTCCTGCTCTCGATGCAAAGCCGGATGCCTCTTGCCAGGTCCCCTCCGTAAGTATAATGCCTTATTTGATTTCCTTTCCCCAAAATGTGCAGGGGATATTGCCCTTTCAGGACTTTTTGAACCAAGTCTGGTACCACATGGCTCATTGCCAGCTTTATATTGCCGGAAAAAACTTTCTTGTCGCACAAAGCACGTTTCTCGCCGATGCCGATACAGTTGAAAGGCCTTATTATCGTATATGGCAGTTGATATTGTTCCCTTGCCCCCTTCGCAAAATACTCGCAGGCAAGCTTCTGAAATCCGTAAGTTGAGAGAGGTGGGGGGCATTTCAGTTGTTCTCCTTCAGGGGTCGGGAATGTTTTAGAGCTTTCGAAGACCATTGAAGAGGACATGACGTTGATCTTCTTCAGCTTTTTATGCTTAAAAGCCCATATTGAGGCATCAAAAGTGGACGCGAGAATCCTTTCGTTTTCCGCGATCAGATCATAAGCATATTCGTGAAACAATGAAATGCCCCCTATTATCGCGGCTCCGGCAACCACCTGGTCACAGTCAGAAACCAACTCCTTCATTAAGCCGGCATTTTTGGCGTCGCCCTTAACGAATTCGTAATCCTTAATGTCTTGATAAGATTTCTTAATTGGTCCATATTTGCTCAGATTGTCAATCCCAACAACCTTATGGCCGGCATTAAGAAGTTCTTCTATCAGATATCCTGCTATGAATCCGGCAGAACCAGTGACCAAAATTTTCATTTTACTATCTCCCTTTATAAAAACCCCATATGTCCACAAGCTTTTTCCTGGGAATCTTTAACTTAAGATATTCTCTGTGGGGAGCACCGATGATCACGAAATCGCTCTTTCTGACCAATTCGGCAGCGGATATCAGCCCCTCCTCCTTGATGTGTTCATCCGAGCAGTACACCTTCTTGCATTCGATCTCGCATATTTTCTTGAGCTTATATGCCAAAGATTCCCTTTTGTCATCGCTGTCACCCTTGAAAGCCATCCCAAGTATCCCGATCTTTTTGTTCTTTATATTATGGCGGGCCTTAAGTATGTTCACCACATATCCAGGGAGACCTTCGTTTATCAGCATGGCTGAATGCCCCAAGAAAAAATTGTTATTATTGAACGATGCGATCTGCATTGTATCCTTAAAAAGGCAAGGCCCCGCCGTAAACCCCGGCTTCGGCAAAGATTTTGCCCTAGGATAGTCCTTTGTTATCGCATTATAAATCCTATTAAAATCAAGGCTGTGATCGCTCGCTATCATATAGAACTGATTGGCAATCGAGAAATTGATATACCTATATGCGTTTGTAAAGAGTTTGGCCAACTCCGCCTCTATTGGAGAAAGGAAAATGAGCTTCTTATTTATTTTTCCGAATAACTGAGCGACTTCCCTGACAGCTTTCTTCCCGACCCCGGAGATTATCTGGGGGAGCTCACCAATTTCTTTTATTGAATTTCCCTCGGCCACCCTTTCTGGACAGAAAGAAACATTAACTTTTTTACCATTTCCTTTGAACATGTCACTGATTCTTTCGGTCGTACCAGGGAATACAGTACTTCTTAAGATGATGTTCTGGCCGTTGTGAAAATATCGCATTAAGTCGCCAAAGAATCTTTTCATAAGATTGAACTTGGGATTTAAATGTTCATCTACAGGCGTCCCTATGACAACAACAATATTTTTTGATTGGGAGATGATTTCGGGTCCTTTAAAAGTAAAAAGATTCTTGTTTATGACCTTTTTTAAAATCGCTTCAGCATTCTCCTCTTTGAAGGGAATCCCGGATTCATTTATTTTATTTAAAACTTCTTGATTGATATCGTATATCCCGACTTTCAGCCCGGCATCGGCAAACACCAATGCAAGAGGAAGCCCCACATGACCGCCCCCGCCAATGATAAGAACATCCAGTTTCATTTGAACACCTCCATTATATGAACCATTTCCTTATTTCTTCCGCCTCTACAACCGCCTTCTTCATTATTTCAGCTCTTTTCCTTAAAGCAAGCGGCAGCTGCATTATCACTTGAGGCCATGCCAGGAATAAATGCGGCTCCCTGAATATCACATAAATTAGCGCTTTAATTTCATGCCATAGGATAAAAGGGAAGTCCTTAAAGAAGTTGCTCAAATGATCGTTCTTTATCATCAGAAGGTACCTGTTCTTATATGATTCTCTTCTTATCCATCGCGGGACATCAGCTCTGGTTGTCCCCAGCCCCCATCCCCTTCCATGGATGGCTAAGGCTTCCGGAACATAAACGACCATCCAGCCCCTTAACCTTGCTCTCCAGCAGAGGTCGAGGTCTTCCTTATACAGCTTAAAGGTTTCATCAAAATACTCATTGCGCAATTTAATATCTTCAAGCATTTCTCTTCTGCAAAGCATGGCCGCCCCGCTGGCGCTGAATATCTCACCCGCTGCATACTGTTTTCTGTCAATTTCCCCCTGCCCTCTGTCAATCGTCCGTCTGTTCCTGAATATAACATGCCCCGTTGAGTCGATAGTCCTTCTGTCCGGTCTGAGCAGCTTTCCGGTAACAACACCGATCCTTTCATTCAAATGTACGGCTTCAATCATGCTCTCCACAAAGCCTTCCTTGATGATCACATCAGGGTTCATGATCAGGACAAATTCCCCAGAACTCTGCTTTATGACATTGTTATGATTTTTTGCAAATCCTTGTCGGCTTTCATTAATGATCAAATGGACCTTGGGGTACTTGTTCCAAATAAGCTCTGAAACATTATTGGCATTATCAACAACATAAATTTCAAGATTTATCTGCAAGTTTACGCTTTTATAAAGCGCGTTGAGGCATTCATCTAAAATACCTTTTTCATCAGTTGCAACTATCGATATTGTTATATTCGTCATTTAATCCCTTTAGAGTAAAGATCGTCAAGCTTTTCGGCTATTCTATCTCAATTATAGTTTTCCTCAACTAGACTGCTGACGATAATTGCCAACCTTTTTTACAGCCCTTCCTGCCCTCTCAAGCAGTATTATAGAAAGATAAAAGCTCAATAAAAGCCCTATCCGCCAAGAGCTTGGTTATAAACATTTATGGTTCGCTGCGCCGCTTTTTTCCAGGAATAACATTGGGCTCTCTGAATCCCTTTTATTGACAGCTCTTCACGCAATTGCTGATTGTTTAATATCTTCATTATTTTAGTCGCAATATCTTCGATTGAATATGGGTCAAAAAGCAATGCAGCCTCTCCCACTATTTCCGGAATGCAAGTTGCATTGGCTGCCACAACAGGGGTTCCGCAAGCCATTGCTTCTACAAGCGGCAGGCCAAATCCCTCGTATAAGGAAGGATATATCAAAGCCTTCGCATCATTGTACAAACACACGAGGTCTTCTTCAGTGACATAAGTCAAATGCAGGACTTCGGATTGAAGATTAAGTACGTGGATCAAAGAATGAAAATCAGAAGCTTTCACATTTAAGCCCCCCACTAAAACGAGCTGCAAATTAAAATTTTTCCCCTTAATTTTTTGGAATGCTTCAAGCAACCTTTTTATGTTCCTGCGCGCATGTATTGCTCCGACATGAATAAGATAATCCTTACGGATCCCGTACTTTAGCCTGGTTTTTTCCAATAAGCTTTGGTCAGCAATTTTCTTGAACGATTCGTCCGGCGCCAAGTAAATGACTTCGATCTTTTTTTCGTCCACTTTATAGCGCTCGATAATGTCCTTTTTTGTGAATTCAGAATCCGCGATTATCCTTTTTGCCGACTTCACCCCCCATCTGGCAAGCAGACGGAAAGACATGCCCTTATGAAACGAGAAC
>JBDRDU010000062.1:0-8579 GCA_043820455.1 bacterium
GCTGTGGTATACGCTGTTTCGTTGTATGTGTATCTCCCCCCCTTGGCGGAAGGCATTTTCAATGCTCTGCTGGTGATAGTCCTGGTATTTCCTCTGTTCTTCGTGTTCATTGTCCGCCCCCTGATCGGTCAGATCATAAAGATACGAGCGTCGGAGGAGCGGCTCAGCGTTCTGCAGGAGCAGCTAAAGCAGTATTCGACCAACCTTGAGCAGATGGTCGCGCAGCGCACGAGCGAGCTTGTGAGGGCAAAACTGGAGGCGGAATTCTCCGATCGCGCAAAAACGGATTTCATCGCCAATATGAGCCATGAACTGCGCAGCCCCTTGAATTCCATTATCGGGTTCTCGGAGGTCCTGCAGGACGAATACTACGGCAAGGTAACCGACCAGCAGAGGAAATACCTCCAGAACATCAACGAGAGCGGGAAGCACCTCTTGTCCATGATAAGCGATATCCTGGATATATCGCAGGAAAAATTCAGCGAGCTGAAGCTCGCTTCCGCGCCCTGCAGGGTAAAGGACATACTGGAGGCGTCCGTGTCTATGATGAGGGAGAAGGCGGTGAAGCATAGCATAAAACTCTCGCTTGCCGTTCTTGAGCAGGCGGATATCGAGATAGAGGCGGATGCGAAGGAATTAAGGCGGGTGTTCTTCAATATCATCGACAACGCGATAAAGTTCACTTCTTCCGGAGGAAAAGTGCAGGTGTCCGCCAGAAAAAATGAGGACGGCGAGATCGAGGTGATGATAGAAGATACGGGCATAGGAATAAAAAAAGAGGACCTCACGAAGATATTTGGGGGATTTACCCAGCTGGAAGCCCCTTATACCAAGAAATATGCCGGAGCGGGGATAGGGCTTACCATAGCGAAGAAGATAGTGGATCTACACGGGGGGCGGGTGTGGGTTCTTTCTGAAGGTGAAAATAAAGGGAGCAGGGTTTTCGTTACTATACCGATAAAAGGAAAGGGAGGTGAACAATAATGACTAAGACCATATTGACGATAGAAGACAATGAGAGGAACCGTATGTTGATGAAGGATATCCTGGTTTACCGCGGCTACAATGTAATTGAGGCAGCGAACGGGAAAGAAGGGATAGAGATAGCGTTTTCCCGCAAGCCGGACCTTATTTTTCTTGATATGCAGATGCCTGTGATGGATGGGTTTGCTGCCCTTAAAGAATTAAGGAGCAACTCGGAATTGAACGACATTAAGATAGTCGCCGTGACTTCTTTTGCCATGAAAGGGGACCGCGAGAAGATACTTGCGGCCGGCGCAGATGACTATATTTCAAAACCCATTGATACTCGCGCACTGCCGGAATTGGTGAAAAAGTACATAGGATAGTAGGGGATCATTAAGCTTATTTGATGAGGCCCCTTAATTCCAAGAGATCGTCTATCAGGAGATCAGGCTCAAGTCCCTTTAATTTATTTTTATCGTCAAACCCGTAAGTTACAGCGCAGGTATGCACCTTTGCGTTCTTTCCTGTTTCAATATCAACAGTCATGTCGCCGACAAGCAGCACGCGATTGTTGCCGACCTTGTATCTTTTCATCATCTCATTTATCGCATGCGGGTCGGGTTTAAGGCAGGGCAGGGTGTCCCCTCCGTGGACCTCGGCGAAATATCCCGTAAGGTTGTGGTCATCAAGGATCTTCTTTATGAAGGCGTCTTTTTTATTTGACAGGATCACTTTCGTTTTGTCCCTGAAATATTCGAGAAATTCCTTAACGTGAGGATATAATGCGATCTTCTTGAACCCTTCTTTCATATATATGTCTTCATATGTCCTCATAGCTTTTCCTAGCAATTCAGGATCTTTGGTCCCGATCACGCCGGAGATCAATGGTATTTCGCCGTAGCCGACGTATTTATTGATCTCTTCTGTGGTCTTATGCGGTAGCCCCATCTGTCCGAGCATTTTTTGAATAGCTTCCACTGCAGGAGGGATTGAATTGGTGATGGTCCCGTCAAGATCAAGGATCAAAAGGTCTATGGGGATAAGCTTTAAGGTCATCAGGCGTTCATTGACTCAAGCTTTGATTCAAGGGTCTTTTGCTGTATGCCGAGCAGCGTTGAAGTTTTTTCCTTGTTTTCGCCCGCTTTCCTGTAGACATTAAGGATATGGGCCTTCTCGAACTTTCCTTCGATGTTCTCAAGCGTGGTGAACGGCCTTCCGCCCGAAGGGCTTTTTATAAGGATATCAAGAGGAAGATCGTCCGGTTCCAGTTCCTCCTTTTCCAGCGACAGTACCATCACTTCCAAAGTGTTCGACATCTCGGCCAGATTCCCCGGCCAGGCATAACTTGCGAGTATGTCCATGGCCTCGGCGGATACATTTATTTTCTTGTCGTACAGGGCGCACCACTTTTCAAGATAGTTGCTTATCAATGCCGGGATGTCGCTTTCCCTGGCTCTCAGCGGGGGCAACTCAATGACCGTTCCGCTTATGATATTGTAAAGTTCCTTGTCGAATTTCCCTTCTTTTACGAGTTCTTTCAAATCTAATGATGTTTCCGCGATCACCCTGACATCCGTGTGTGTCATCGCGGAAGAGCCCTCGCGCGAGAATTCTTTTTTTAACAGGACTTGCGCTAACTTTCCCTGCGCTTCTTTCGGCAGAAGCTCGATGTTCCTTATAAAAAGGATCCCGCCGTTCGCCCCTTCAAGCAAACCCGCTTCTTTTCCGAACTCGTCCGTAAAAGAGCCCCTTTCGCTCCCGAAGAGAATGGAGTTCTTGAAGGCGGAGGACACGTTCAATATCTTCAGCTGTTTTCCGGATTCGCCGCTTATGATGGATGCGATCTGCTTTCCTTCTAAGCCTTTTTCCCCGACTATCAGAACGGACGAATCTTTGCGGGACAATTGCTCCACGGTTTTCTTCATGTTCAGTACCTGCCTGCTGTTGCCTATAAGCTCCTCTTTCGTGAGCGGCTTTATGGTCTTTGTTTGCGCTTTAATGACAATGTTCCTTGTCCTGTTAAGTATGTCCGCCACGTCGAAAGGCTTCACAACATAATCCTTTGCTCCCAACTTTATGGCGGCGCCTGCGCTTTCCACGTCGTTTACCGCGGTCACCATTATTACTTCAACGCTGTTATCGATCTCCTTTATCCTTTTTAATGTCTCTATGCCGTTCATTCCGGGCATCCTTATGTCAAGATAAGCGAGGTCGATTTTTTCGTCTATTATCCTTTTGAGCGCGGCTTCTCCGGAGGCGGCGACAACTACCTTGAATTCTTTCCCGAGGATGAGGGCAAAAGATTCCCTTATGCTTAATTCATCGTCAACTACAAGTATTACTGGTGCAACATCAGCCATTAATTACGGCCTTTCCCCTTTTTCTAATGGTAACGGTCTCGATTTTTCTGTTCGTTGCGAACCTGTCGGCTATTATAAGGGCGGACCTCCTGAGCTTGCTGTCCGAAAGTATCCCGCGGCTTATCACGGATATCATTTTATTTGCGCCTGCTCCTGCAGCGAGGCTCGCGCTGAATTCGCATGTAAGGGCCATTTTAACTATTTTTTCCACGGTTTTCTCTATGGTATCGGCCGTGGAGATCTCTCCGGCCAGACCTCGCTCAAAAAGTTCCACCTTCGATCTCTCTTTTTCCTCAAGATGCTGTTTCTGGAAATCTTTGTCGAAGACAACGGAAAGGAACTTAGTATCCAGCTCTTTCTTCTGTTCTTTCTGCTCTTTCTGCTCAAGCCTTGCCATATGGATCACCTCTTTATTATTCCCGGACCTACCTGCCCGCCTTAGGCGGGCCTGCTGGTCCTGACTATTATACAGCAATTTTCATGCCAAATAAAGCGGCCATTATCAGCTTGGAAAGCGGGAGTATGCTCGGGTTCGGTCCGTTTTGCGGTCCACATTCGGTCCTAAGCGGACTGGATCCGGACCTTAATCGGAGAGTGTGTAGTAGGAATTCTTTCCCAGGCCCTTTTGATCCAGTATATGGAGCTTTACCAGCGAGTTAAGGTCCCTAAAAGCCGTGGTTTTCGGCGTGTTCGTCAGCTTGACATAAGCCTGCTTTGTTATCTTCCCCTGATTTCTAACGACATCTATGGCTTTCAGCTGCCTTTCGTTCAAATTGGATTTTTGTATCGCCTGCTTTATGAAATCCATCTCGAATTTCTTGGTATGTTCGTCCATCAGTTTCTTGTATAGTTCCGCAGGCAGCTCATCCTTTGTGATTATATTCTTTTCACTCAGGACGACGAGCCGCTCTATAAGGTTTTCCAGCTCCCTTACGTTCCCCGGCCATGAGTATGAGGCAAGGACATGCATCGCATCAGGCTCGAATTGTTTTATCTTTTTGGCGAATTCCTTGTTGTACTTATCAAGAAAATGGCTTACCAGCAGAGGGATATCTTCCGGCCGCTCTCTCAGCGGAGGGATGATCATGGGGATCACGTTCAGCCGGTAGAAAAGGTCGCCCCTGAATTTCCTGTCATCCACCTCGTGCTTCAGGTCCGTGTTCGTGGCGGAGATCACTCTCACATTTATCTCGATCTGGTTTGTGCCTCCCACCCTGTCTATGACGCGCTCCTGGAGGACCCTCAGAAGCTTTGCCTGCATCGGCATGGGCATTGTGCTTATCTCGTCCAGGAAAATGGTGCCGCCGTTCGCTATTTCGAATTTTCCCAGGTGCCTCTCGAAAGCCCCCGTGAAAGCGCCTTTTTCGTAGCCGAAAAGCTCCGATTCAAGCAGGTTCTCCGGTATCGCCGCGCAGTTCACCGGCACAAAAAGTTTTTTAGCCCTTTTGCTCTGGTTATGTATCGCCCTTGCGACAAGCTCCTTGCCGGTCCCCGATTCTCCTGTAATGAGGACCGTTGCGTCGCCTCTGGACACGTTCTTTATGAGCTTGAATATTTCCCTCATTCTCGCGCTTTTGCCGATTATCTTCTCGAAGCCGCCGGTCTTCTCCAGCTCGTTCTTCAGGTAGATGTTCTCCTGTTCAAGGCTTCTTTTCTCAAGGGCTTTTTCGATCAATATCATCAGTTCTTTTATGTCGAAGGGTTTTATTATGTAGTCATAAGCGCCGAGCTTCATTGCGGTAACGGCGGAATCCACCGTCCTGATCGCCGTAAGCATTATGACCTCTATCCCGGCGTCCTTGTCCTTTATTTGTTTCAGTACGTCCATCCCGTTAATTTCAGGAAGCCTTATGTCAAGAAGCGCAAGGTCTATGTTCCTTTCGGAAACGATCTCAAGCGCTTTTTTTCCGTCAGATGCCAAAAAGAGGTTGTAGTCATCCGAAAGCGAAAAAGAAAGGGCTTCCCTTACGCTTTTTTCATCTTCAACTATCAATATATCTGCCTTGCCGTCTGTCATGTTCTTTCTCCGCTATATTATCGCAAGCTTTGCATGAAAATTTCAATTATTTGTATTATATTAATTTTCCGCCGAAGGCGCCTGTCCGCCTATGGAGGAGATCCGCCTCTGGCGGACACTCTTTTTGAGGCTGCTTCCAGGCCCAGTTTTTTCCTGTAAGAGGCCACCGTCCTTCTTTCCAGGCGCAGGCCTTCGAGGCTCAATTTTTCTGCTATCTCGTCGTCCGTTAGAGGGTGTTTTTTGTCTTCGGAGCTTATGACGCCCTTTAGCAATTCCAGGATCTTGCCGCCGGTAATGCCCTTCACCTCTCTGGGGCAGAGGACTTTCAGAAGGACAACTCCGCGCGGGAGCTGTATGTACTTGTTTGAAACGGCTCTTGATATCGTGGAAGGGTGGAGGCCGAGCTCATTTGCGATGTCCTTTTGCATGAGGGGGTTCAACTGAGTTTTTTCACTCTCTAAATAGCCCGATTGTGTTTTGATTATCATATCAAGTATCTTTTCGATGGTTTCGTGCCTTTTTGCGATGTTCTCAAGGAAGTCCTTCGCCGCCTCAAGTTTTGCCTTCAGGAATTCCATGCTTTTCGCGTCGGTCTTCGGGTCCTTGAGCATTTTTTCGTAAACGGAGCTTATCTTGAGCACAGGGCCGTAATCTTTTTCAAGGTTCAGCACCTTGAAGGCGTCTTTTTCCTTTATCAGCGAGAAAGAGGGGATGACGCACGGGACCGTTTCGGCAAAGATGGAGCCGGGGCTCGGATAAAGATTATTCTTTATGAATTCGGCAAGCTTGGCGGCCCCGTCCTTTGGGATGTTCAGGTCCTTTGCGATCCTGTCGAATTTTTTTTCCGCAAGGTCATCAAGGTGGTCTTTTATCGCCTTGACGAGCAATTCTTCAAGCTCCTCACTCTCAAAATTATGCTCCCTTACCTGGATGAGGAGGCATTCCTTGAGGTCCCTTGCGCCGACGCCTTCGGGTTCAAGTCCCTGTATCGTTTCAAGGACGCCGTCTATTTTATCCTGGCTCACATTCAATTCTTTTTTTAAAGTTTCACAGATATCCTTATAATTCGACAAATATCCTCTCGGATCGATGTTCCCGATCAATGTTTCAGCTATTTTTCTTTCCTTTTTGTCCAGATCTTCCGTGTCCAGCTGTTTCAGGAGGTGGTCCTCCAGGTTCTCCGAAGTGTCGGCCAGGGTTTCTATTCCCGGCAATTCCTCGAGTGCTATCTCTTTTTTCGGGATCCTCTCGGTGCTTATCTGCTTCAGGTATTCCAGCAGCCTGTCCGGGCGCTCCATCTCCAGCATGACGTTCTCTTCGGTTTCCTTCTCTATTTCTTCGATAAGTTCGGCGTAGGGGACATTTAGGATCTTCAGCATCTGGATCATGCGGGGCGAGAGCATCAGCTCCAGCGTCTGCGAAATATTGAGCTCGTGGCCGAGGCCAAGCTTGTTCATAAGGGCATTATAGAGAATAATATGCGCAATGTAAATTGAAGAGAGACCCTTACCCCTTGCCTCTCCCTCTCTCGGGGCGTATAATTTTATATATGTTCTATCAGAAGGAAATATCCGCGTTAAATGAGAACAAGGTCCGCTATATGGTGGTTGGAGGAGTCGCTTTAGTCCTGCATGGAGTGGTCCGTCTTACGGCTGACCTGGACATCATGCTTGATCTTAGCTGTAAAAACCTGTCAACTTTCCTTAAAGTAATGAAAGATCTTGGGTATGAACCAAAACTTCCCGTGGATCCCTGCGACATTCTGGACCCGAAGAAAAGGAAAAAATGGGCCAAAGAAAAGAACATGATCGCTTTTGCTTTTTTTAATAAAAAGCATGATTACAAGGAGATCGATATGTTCATTGATGAATACATCCCCTTTGATGCGGCTTATAAGAGAAAGAAGACATTATTGGCGGAAGATGTTAAGATCAATATAGTATCATTTGACGATCTGATCGCTTTAAAAAAGATATCTGCGCGTGAGCAGGATAAAAAGGACATAAAGATGCTGAAGGAGCTGAGTTTAAAGCATGGCAAAGAGTAGTTCAAAAGCAAAGCCGAGATCGTTCAGTTTTGAGATGGATAAGAAAAGACTTATTGAATTCTCAAAGATGCCGATCGTTGCCAGGCTGAATTGGCTGGAAGAAGCAAATCAATTCATTAACTCTGTCGGCGGCAGGGCCATTCGCAAGCGCTGGGACATGTTAAGGTCAGGCAAAGTTTAATCTCCGGTCCCACTACATTTAGAGCCACTGATCCCCATGTTTACCTTACAATAGATCCTTATCAACGGATAAGGCAGAAGATCAAGGCTATAAAAGTGAACTGGGCGCAATTTGCTCATTTATTGGACTTGTGCTAGAATGCGTTGTTTCAAGTAATAAAGTCAGGGCAGGCCCGCCTTCGTCCTCCGGACTTCGGCGAGGCAAGCAGCCTGGAACTGTAGCAAACGTTTTTGTTTTCGAGTAGTAGATTAGATGGGGAGTAGCCCCGATGAAATCGGGGCGTTGAGGGTAACTTCAGTAGAAAAGTTGAGCTGTAAATTCTATGGGGAGTAGGTCTGACGAGAAGTCAGACCGTTGAGGGGCAAAGCCCCTCAAAGAACGGCAATTACAGCTAAGCAATATCGCGGGGTGGAGCAGCCTGGTAGCTCGCCACGAAGTGGCCCCTTCGGGGTCGGGCTCATAAGTATGTATTATGTTTATTTTATTAAAAGTATCAAAGATGGTTACATATACGTTGGTGTAACTGGAAATCCGAAGAAGAGATTAAAGAAACATAATAGCTGTAGTAATCGGTCAACTCGACAACATAGACCTTTTAGGTTATTGTATTCAGAAGGATATCAGAATAAGACAGAAGCTTTAAAGAGAGAAAGATACTTCAAATCTCCAAAAGGCTATCTGGAAAAGCTTAAGATTATTGGTCAACGCGGGGTGGAGCAGCCTGGTAGCTCGTCGGGCTCATAACCCGAAGGTCGTGAGTTCAAATCTCACCCCCGCTATTTTTCTTTTTGCTGTTATATCAATATAATTCCCATCATCACTAAACATCTTTCTTTCCTTCTTTTTCACTCAGTTCCCATTTGGTTCCCATTTGGCGCAACACGGGACCGGAACCTACTCCCCCAGGAACCGATTTGGTTCCGGTTCCCAGGGGGGGTATAGGGGGGGTGTGCAGCGCGCACTTAGGGCTCCGTTTGAGGAACCAAAACGTACTTTCGGTTCCGGGTC
>JBDRDU010000063.1:0-2811 GCA_043820455.1 bacterium
TAATATGGCTGAAAATATAATATTAAGAAAAGACATGACGATCGCGGAAGCTATCAAGCTGAAGCCCAAGATAGCCGGGCTTTTGATGACAAAGGGAATGCACTGCCTGGGATGCGCGATAGCCCAGGGGGAAACGATCGAGCAGGCGGCCGAGGTCCACGGACTTGACCCGGATGGATTGATGCGGGAGCTTAACGAGCTAAAATAATGTAATTGCGCTCCGGGGCGCTTTCAAGTAGAATATCCGCTATTATTATACGAGGAGGAAAAATTATGAAAAATATCAGGTTAATTGTTCCGGTCATTATTTGTCTCGCATTAAGTTTCTATATTATCGGGTGCGGAAGTGCGACTAGTGGTGGGAGCAGCAGCAGCGGCGGTACAACATTCAAATTGGTGGATCCGGCCATAGTAGGGGCAAAAATGTTCATGGATACCAATTTTAATGGAACATGGGATGTGGGTGAAATATCTTCAGAAGGGTCAAACGCATATGGTTATGTTGAGTTCTCGTCACTTCCGACAATGGACGCGAATATGCTGCCGCTGCCGGGCTATCTCGGCACGCATGTGGGGGTTTCATATGAAGGTTTCGTTGCAAGATACTTCAGCACGCTTGAGTCTGGCGCTCTTTATATAACCCCGGCCACATCGCTTATGACAAAATCAAGCGGGGCGTTCAGGTTCACTTCTGAAGAAGTGGCTTTTATAATGACCAGTGAAGCAGGCATAACTGTTAATGCTGCGGATGTCGTAAGTGATCCAATGGAGGGAATTGATGATCTGCTTGCAGGGGACGTTACCGACACTCAGCTCAGGAAGATCAGAGCGTCAATATGCATATACTCATTTGTAAGGGTTATGGATAGCATAGCGTCAGGCTCTGAGAACACCATCAGCTTCGATGCTTTTGTTGCCGATGCAACCGCGCAGGGACAGCTGCAAACTATGGGGGCTGCGGTGAGGGGCACGCTTAATACGGCATTAATAAACTCGATCAACAGTTCAATTGAATCGAATACGCCAGCAGGGATCACCTTGCCATTGGTATCAGCAGGAGATGTTGCAAAAACGGCGGTCGTTATAACGAACAGGATAATAGAAAAAGTGATTGCATCATCTTATACTTATGAGGCAAATGTGACCACCATCGCGGATTGGGCCGGGCAGCTTGGAGTAAGGTTCTACTGCCAGAGGAATAAAAACAATGCTTTCGTTAGAATTGGGTTAGATGCGGGAGCCATTCAAGATTCTCATGGTGCGGCAATAACATATAATGAAGTCAACACGGCAGAAGCGTGGAGAATAAATACTTCAGATAACATTGTATTAGTCCCTTAATTATATAGCTATCGGCTCTTTGATGTGGCTTCTGTAAAGCCTAAGCTCTGATATGTCGAGCTTGGGCTTTTCTTGTTTTACAAGGCTTGCGACCGTTTTACCGACCGCAGGGGAATGCATGAAGCCGTGGCCTGAAAAACCGGTCGCGATCACCAATCCCGGCATATGGTCATCGATTACCGCGTGCTTATCCGGCGTCTCGTCGCTCATCGTGCTCATTATTTTCTTTACGGAAGAATTCTCGGTTTGAGGGAACCTCTTGATGGAAGCCTCTATGGTCTCATTCACGCTTTCCTGCTGGAGCTCAAAATCGATCCTCTCGTCCTTTCCCGACATGCCCACGAGAGCGTCTTTCCCCTCTTTTTTGATATACCATCCTGTCGGGATCTCCATCGTTACCGGGTAATCAAAATCAAGTCCGCTGATGACTGCGACATATTTCCTTCTGCGGACTATCGGTATATCTATCCCTATAGTTTTTCCTAGTTCTTTTGACTGAGGCCCCGCTGCTAATATGACCGTATCCGATGGAATAAAGCCTTCATCTGTCTCGAACCCCGTGACTCTTCCTCCGTCCTTGACCAGCCTCTTAACTTTGCTCCCCATCCTGAATTCAACCCCATTTGATTTTGCTCTTTTTTCATAGAGCTCCAGCAGTTTGGCCGGCTCAGCTATTCCATCAAGATCATGGAAACTCCCGCTTTTAACTCCTTTTGTGTTAATGTAAGGGAACCGGCCCTTTATCTCGGCCGGCGTCAGATATCGGCTTGCCACGCCGAGCTCGTTCTGCATCTTTACGCGCGGACCTGAATCGGTTTCCATGTCGAGTATCAGGTATCCACAATGCTTGAGGCCGATATCGAATTTCTCAAGCTCTGTAAAGGATATAGAAGAGAACCTCACATTGATGGGGGTGGTGAACTGGTACCTTACTCCGCCGGAGCAATACTGGGTAGTTCCGGTCCCGAGCAGCCTTTCCTTTTCATATAGGACAACATTTTTTATCCCGGCCTGTCCCAGGTAATAAGCTATTGAAGCCCCGATTATCCCTCCGCCGATGATGGAGATCATAATTTAAAAATACAGGTCTCTTTCGCCCTGCTGATGCGGTCGTACATTGCAGCGAATTGCGGATAAATCTCGGGGACTTGGGTTTTTATCTCCCTGATCTCTTTTTTGATTATCGCTTCGCCGGCAGCTTTGGTCTCAAGCGATGCGAAATCATTAAGCCACTCCTGGAATGTCAGAACTGCGTTGACTTTGCAGAACCATCTTTCCTTGCCAGATTTAAGCAGGTCCATTATGCATTTGCCGGTCCTTGAACAGCGATATCCGGCCGTGCAGAAAGAAGTGATGTATCCTGCTTCAGCGAGTTCCCTGATGACTTCATCAAGGCTTCGCGTATCGCCAAGAAGGAACTGCTGCTTTTCCGCTTCCTGGTCGCGATATCGATTGCTGTAAGCTCCGATG
>JBDRDU010000064.1:0-3153 GCA_043820455.1 bacterium
CAGCTTGATCAAAAGGGGCTTTTCCATGGAATCGGTCAGGAAACGATAGACTTTTCCTTCGTTTTCCTTGAAGAACAGTTCGTTGATCTCAGACATCGCTTTTTCCAGGTCCATTTTGATCACCTTGCCTAAAAATTGGGCACTCGCCCTCAAAAAAGAGCGAGACTTCGTTGTCCCGCCCCCCCGATCTTTTTAAAGGATCGGGAAATACTTCTTTATTTCATACTCGGTGACCTGTATCCTGAATTCGTCCCATTCCTTTTTCTTGATCGCAAGGAACCTTGAGAAGCAGTGTTCTCCGAGCGTTTCCCTTAAGAGTTCGCTCTTTCCCGCGAGCAGGATAGCCTCATCCAGGCTGGCCGGAAGCGACTTGATCCCCCGCTCGGCCCTTTCCTCATCATTAAGGTGATAAAGGTTAAGTTCCATCGGATCCGGCAGTTTATATCCCTCTTCGATCCCCTTTAGTCCAGCCGCGAGCATTACCGCGAATTGCAGGTAAGGGTTGCCGGAAGGATCCGGGCACCTGAGCTCCATCCTTGTCGCCACTTCCTTGCCCGGCAGGTACATCGGGACCCTGACAAGGGCCGATCTGTTGCGCCTTGACCACGCGATATAGACCGGAGCTTCGTAACCGGGGACCAGTCTTTTGTATGAATTGATCCACGGAGCAAGCAGCGAAATTATCTCCGGCGCATGCTTCAATATCCCAGCAATATATGATTTGCCGATATCGGATAAATGATATTTGTCCTTTGCGTCAAAGAAAGTGTTGGTCTTTCCCTTGAACAATGACTGATGGCAGTGCATTCCGCTGCCGTTCTGGCCGAACAGAGGTTTTGGCATGAAGGACGCGTATACTCCGTTCTTTGAAGCTATTTCCTTGACGGTCAGCCTGTAAGTAACGACATTGTCGGCCATCTTAAGCGCGTCGTCATACCTCATGTCGATCTCGTGCTGGGACGGCGCTACTTCGTGGTGAGAATATTCAACATTGATGCCCAGCTGTTTCAGGGATAGCACGGTCTCCCTTCTCAGGTCCGAAGCCATGTCAAGCGGCGTCAGGTCAAAATATCCGCCGGAATCGATGATCTCCGGGGAAATGCTGTTCTTGAAATAGAAATACTCCAGCTCAGGCCCTACGTAAAAATGATCGAAACCCATCTTCTTCATTTTTGCGATGCCCCTTCTCAAAACATACCTTGGGTCCCCTTCGTATGGCTTTCCTCCAGGCTGCATAATATCGCATATCATCCTGGCCACCGCTTTTTCCTGCGGCCTCCACGGAAGGATGGCAAAAGTCTCCGGATCCGGCATGGCTATCATGTCGGATTCTTCTATATCCTGGAATCCCGTTATACTGGACCCGTCAAACCCCATTCCCTGCGTTAAAGCACCCTCAAGCTCATCCTTTCCGATCGCGAAACTCTTCAAAACGCCGTTGATATCCGTGAACCAAAGCCTGATAAACTCGATATCATTTTCCTTTACCGTCTTCAGTATTTCCTCTTTTGTCATTATTATCGCCTCCTTATTATTAATAATAGCAATTTTCACGCCAAATATTATTTACCGCAACAACGCCAAATATTGATAATTTGATATTAAAATCAATACATTTTTGTATTATATATAACAAAATAATACAATTTTGTATTAAACTATATTGCCACGACCCCAGATTCGCCGGTCCTTATCCTGACAACATAAGACACATCTGATACGAATATCTTTCCGTCGCCGATGCTGCCGGTGGAACAAACGGAACAGATCGCCTTGACCACCACGTCCACATCTTTATCCAGCACGACCATTTCAAGCTTGACCTTCGGGAGGAATTCTACATTATATTCTCCGACCCTCCATTCAAGGACCACGCCTTTTTGCGCGCCCCTGCCTTTGACATCGGTCACCGTCATCCCTGAAAAACCTTTTGCATCGAGCGTCTCTCTCAATTCCTCGAGCTTTTCCGGCCGTATGATAGCTTCAACTTTTTTCATCTATTTCGCCTCCTTATAAAATGCTTTCTGCGTGCTGGGAAATATCAAGCCCAACCATCTCTTCGTTATCTTTGACTCTGAGACCCATAAACAGGTCAATGAACTTTGCAATTATCAATGTGAGAACAAAGGAGAATATTGCGATCACAGCTACGGCAAATGCCTGCGTTCCCAAAAGAGCTATATTGCCGTGGATCAGTCCATCGGCTCCGGCAGGATTGATAGATCTGCTCGCGAATATACCCGTAGCTATCATTCCCCATATTCCGCCCATTCCGTGGCACGCGAACACATCCAGGGATTCATCTATCCTGAGCGTCATCCTGAGAACTATTACATAATAAGAAATAACTGAAGCTATCACCCCGATAACGATCGCTGATAACGGGTCAATAAAACCGGAAGCGGGAGTTACCGCGGCCAATCCGGCCACTGCACCGGTTGCAACGCCCAGGACGCTCGGCCTTCTGTGGAGCCAGCTCAATATCATCCAGGTGATGGCGGCAGCCGCGCCGGCAGTATTGGTCGCCACAAATGCCGAGGCCGCGAGGCCGTTGGCTGCAAGAGCCGAACCTCCGTTAAAACCGAACCAGCCGAACCAGAGGAGCACCGCTCCGAGAACGACTATCGGTATATTGCTCGGCTCCATGTTATCCTTGCCGTAACCTTTCCGCTTGCCTATGACCAAAGCTATTGCCAGGGCGGATAATCCGGCAGTGATATGGACGACGCTTCCGCCCGCAAAATCAAGAGCGCCCAAAGCCCTAAGCCATCCTCCAGTTCCCCATACCCAGTGCGCGACCGGATCATACACAATGGTCGACCAGATCAACGAGAAAACAAGAAATGACGAGAATCTAATGCGCTCGACGAATGCGCCTACGATCAATGAAGGGGTTACTATCGCAAAAGCCGCCTGGAATATCATGAATACCAGTGCGGGTATCGTAGCGGCATAGTTGGCATCCGGCGCCTGGCCGACGCCTATCAAGCCGAGCCATTTGAGCCCTCCGATCAAACCCTTCAATGACGGGCCGAACGCCAGGGTATATCCGAACAGCACCCATTGAATGCTGATGACCATCAATATCGCAAAACACATCATCATTGTGGAAAGGATGTTCTTTTTCCTTACCATCCCCCCGTAAAAGAACCC
>JBDRDU010000065.1:0-3545 GCA_043820455.1 bacterium
AACCTGGTCCATATGGAAATGACGTCCATAGGCGGCAGGGCACCGTCGAACATGGTTACATATATGATGGAAGCGTCCAGGGGCCAGCAGGCGTTCATTATGAACGGGATGTATATGAAGCTCGGGGACCTGAACACCGCGAACAACCAGAGGTTTCAGAGCGACCAGAAGCTGCGACTCTACGCCCAGATAAAGGCCTCTGCGGGAAATGCTTATCTCTGGAGCTGGGTCCCCGTTGTAGGCGGGATCATAGGCGGTTACTCCGCGAATATGGCGAACCTGAAGAACCAAAAGGAACAGCTGGAGGAAACGAAACAGGCAAAACTTGACGGCGCCACTCTAAAAGATCCGGAGCTGAACGCTTTGCTTGCTAACGGTCTCATGGATACGGGGAACGGAACGGTCGGAGTGGATTACCAGAAGATGATCGATTCCCGAAGCGCGATCGCGAAGGACTTCATAAAAGGGAGCGTGGAATCGTCTATAAAGAAGATCTTGAGGCAGATGAGAAGCCTGGTCCATATGGAAATGACGAATATACAGAGCAGCGCGGGGCCGGATTTCGCCGACCAGGCGAATATGGTGAGCTTCCAGACGGCGATGCAGTCCGTTTCAATGATCACCTCTTACCTTGCCCAGAAGGCGCAGATACAGAACAGGGTCACTGAGGCGGACAAGAATGTTGGTAAATTGACCCAGCAGATCAATAACATGAGGAACGGCGGATTGGTGGCTTTGGGAGCCGCCGTCGTTGTTGCTATTTTTGTTCCCGGCGGTTTCGCGTCTTTCTCGGCCGCGTTTTCGACCGTTCAACTGGCTTCTTCCGTCGCCAATGTTTTCCTGGGCATTGTTTCCTCCGCGAATGCGTGGATCGCAAGTACATTCGCGAATAACGCTGCAAAGAACGACATGGGCGAGGCGGGCGCATATCTGAATATGAAGAAGACAATGGACGGCAGCGTTAATTCCACCACAAGCAGGCTGGAGCAGCTGGAGCAGGAGTGCATAGACGAAATAAACGCGGGCATGATCCAGGACCTCGGCGCCGGATACATGGGAGTGAACAAAAGCCTTGCCGTAAAATATAAGGGCTTAATAGAACGGTTGTACAAGGCGGAGAAGAAAAAAGCGGAAGTCCGGCAGG
This sequence comes from bacterium, assembly GCA_043820455.1. Taxonomy (GTDB): domain Bacteria; phylum Margulisbacteria; class WOR-1; order CAVSGV01; family CAVSGV01; genus JBDRDU01. The sequence continues at coordinate 1,145 of JBDRDU010000065.1, forward strand.
TCCTTCAGGAAATGAGGAATGCCGTGCACGAGACACTGTCCGGCATATCCGGAGTAACAAGCAATTCCGCGCTTTCCGTCCTTAATATCAATGAACAGGAGATAAAGGCGAAGATAGATGATATGTTCAGCAAGCTTGAGGTCGCGGCAAACAGGTGGAACGAGATCACGGATGCCCAGAGGGACGCGCAAAAAGCCGAGATACAGAAAAAAGCGACAATTGTCAGCACGGCCATAAATGCCGCCATAGTTGCCGTACAGTGCAAAGTCTCGTTCTCAAAGGAAGCCAGGCTTGAGGCAAAAGAACTGAAAGCCCTGGGCAATGATAAAGCGAAGATCCAGGAAGCAATAGCTGATGCTAACTCGAAATCGCCGACCACTACTTCTGCCGGTAAAGCTATAAGAGATAATAATAATCTTCAAAAAACATGGATGCCTGTAGCCACATATGCCCTGCCGGCGCTGGACATTTTCATTAAATGGCAGTTGGCTTTTGTGGAAAAAGCCGTGATGGATGACGTTCAAGCAGGAAGGGAAGGGCAGGTCGCGGGGAAGGGCATCACGAAGACCGCAAAAACTTCGAGCGTAGTGTCCCAGAATTTGGTAATAGAGGATAGTTTTTCTGACTTTGCGGCAGGGCAGGATGCGGTGTCCGGCCAGTACGATCTGGACAACCAGGCGGCCACATACGCTTTAAAGAAAAGGGAAACGGAGAATGACTTTAAGGATAATATTTACCAGGTTACAAAAGAGGCGGTAGAATACGGGAAGAAGGCTCTAGAAGCCCTGTTAAAGTATTTAATAAGGAATTGGAAGCCTAAGAGCACGGAAGCTATTACTGCGAAAAGCTCTGAAAAGATCGAAAAAGAAGCTGTCCCTGTAGAACAGAAGCCTGCAGAAGAACCTAAAGTTGAACCCGAAATTAAGGCTAAAGAGCCTGAGGTTAAAAAGCCGCCCGTGGAAGACAAACCTGTGGAGACTCCACCTGCGCCAAAGCCAGTGGAAGAGCCCAAGAAAGAGGATAAAAAGGTGGACCTGCCTCCTCCTCCGCCCCTTTATTTTAATTTCATGCAAGGTGATTCGCAAAAGATCGATCTGCCGCTACCTAAAAAAGATACAAACGCGGACCTGGAAGCGGTACAAATTCCGCCAAAGGCTCCGAAGGAAACCAAAGCGGATTCCGTCGATAAAAAGGCCGAGGTGAAACCAAAAACCAGTACAACCAAGACGCCGACATTTGACTGGAACGCTGCGATGCCGCTTAATAGCACGATCGGAAAGCAGCCGGATATTAAGATGCCCTGGGATGACATGGTGCCCGTGAACGATGATACCGGTCAGACCACTGCGATCAAAACTCCTTCGCCAAAGAATGCGGGGAAAGGCACGCAGGTGGACGTGAATACCGGCGTGGTCAAGGGTTACAGCTCTGCTAAGCTTACACAGTAAAACATCCGGCCTGGGTTTTCCTCGGAATGACACAGAATATACATTTATTTGACATGATAATTGCTAAGATAATGACAAATATCAAATGACAAATGAGCAAATAAATAGGAGCATAATAACAAATGACAAAATATGATATGCGGCAAGGATTTCTTTTGTTAATTTGTCATTGGGATTTAGGATTTTATTTGCCTTGCCTGCCGGCTCGCCTCGCTGCGAAGCGGGCAGGCAGGGATTTTGACATTTAAATTTTGTCATTTTGCCTTCAATCGCCTTCTTTTGCCTTATTTTTATGGTTTTCCATGCAAGTTTTAGCCCTCCAATTACGAATATATAGTGTAAGGGGAGCATAAAAATGGCGGAAACTATCGTAGATACATTAAAAGATCAGCTGGGTAAAATATTTACTCCCAATAAAGGATTAAAACAGTCTCAAGCTAGGCCCTCTTCACTAGATTCCAGCAAGGCAACGGCAGCTCCGGTACAAGATGACATGAGCGCCAAAATAGCCGACCATATACGCAATGAATTAGGGGATATGAGTTTCCCAAATCCGATCAAACACCCCATATGTTAAGGAGAGCGATCCCATGCGTGTAGCAGCCGGCGTAAACCATCAAGTAAATCCCACAACCCAGCCGCAAAAGAGCGAGGGAAAGGCCTCTACTACTAATACAGGCATCAATTTTAACAGCGTCTTTGAGGTGGTAAGAAGGAGCCTGGACGGGGTAATGGTAGTGGCGGAGAACAACAGGATAGGCAGCGCCGATCTCCGGAAAGAAAAGCTGGAAGTGGAGGAAAAGAGAAAATTCAAGACCGACCTGGAAGAAGCGCAGGATATCCTGAATCAGATCGCGAAGATAATGGAGAAGCAGGGGAAAGGAGAATAACACAATGAACAATGACACAATTAACAACAATGTAAAATTATTGAATATGTCGCGCTTGCCCGC